>VXWI01000110.1:4014-17388 GCA_009835985.1 Acidobacteriota bacterium
ACGGCGAGTCGAAGGCCTGGGTAGATGTCGTCGGCCTGGCCCTGCTCGGCCGCGAGGACGTCGGCGTCTTCCCCGCCGACAGCGAAATGGCGATGCGCTGGTGGAACGTCCTGGACGCCAACCAGATGGTTGCCTCCCTCTACGGCACCGGAGCCACCTTCCACCAGCGCCTGGCGGCGGCCCGCCCCTATGCCGATCTCGACCCCGAGACCAAGAAGAAGGTGCACGACGCGACGTACGAGATCTACGGTGACGGCGAACACGACAGCGTGGGCGCCTGGTGGGAGACCCTCGACTGCCGCCTCATGCGGGTCGCCGCCGGTGACGGCAACGTCGCGGATCCAATGAGCCCCTTCTGCGCCCACTATCCGGGCTCCGGAGCCGAGAAGATCCTCGACGACGACTCGAAGGCCTGGGTGGACGTGGTCGGCATGGCGCTTCTCGGCCGCGGCGATCCGGGCGTGTTCCCCGGCGGCGGGTGATCGCCTGACATTCCCGGCGCGGGGCGCTCCGCAGCCCCGCACCGGACGCCGCCGGCCGGGCCACTAGAATCGGGCGCTAGACCCTCGGTCGGAGGTAGTGCGCGTGCGATTCCGTCTGTCGTCTGTGCTGTCTTTCCTGGCTGGCCTCCTTCTGCTGGCCCCAGCCGGCGCCGCCCTGCAGGACGATGCGGACGCCGAAGAGAAGGACGAGGGCCTGCCAGCCCGCCGCGCTACATGTCGTCGTAGGTGGTGACGAACACCTCGGCCGCGTCCGCCGACGAGGCCCCCTGGTCGTCGACCACCACCAGGTCGAACACGAAGGTGGTGTCCTCCTCAAGGTCCGGCACGGTGAAACTGGGCGTCGCGGTCTCGGCATTCTCGAGGATCACGGTGACCTCGTTGTCGACTCGCGGTGTCCACCGGAAACTCACGATTGTCCCGTCGGGATCCGTGCTCCCGGTGCCGTCCAGGACAACGTTGTCACCTTCGCGCGCCCGCTGCGGTGGTCCGGCGTCCGCGATGGGACGCCGGTTCGGCGCCACCGGCACGGGGTTCGGAGCGGCAGGTGGCGGCGCCAACCGCGGGACACCGGCATCCTCACCGCATCCCGGGAGGCAGAGGAGGCCCGCCGCGAGCGCTGCGCCCGGGCCTGTCCGGAGCGTGGGTCGAATCCTTCCCATGGTCGCCGACACAGGATGGAACAGGCCCGGCGACCGTCGCAACCCGCTGCCCGGGCCGGGTTACGCTTGCCGGCCACAAAGCGGGTGAAGAGGCCATGAACGATTCCAGACACCGCATCTCCGACAGACACCCCCGCACCGGCGGCCGGGCCGCGCTGCTCGCAGCGCTGCTCCCCGCCCTCGTCGCCTGCGGCGGCGGCTACGACTATCCGGACACCCGGAAGGACGACGTCTCCGAGGAACTCCACGGCGTCACCGTCGAAGACCCCTACCGCTGGCTCGAGGACGACCAGGCCGCCGAGGTCCTCGAGTGGGTGGACGCGCAGAACGAGGTCACCTTCGAACACCTGCGCTCGCTTTCCGGACGGGAGGCGATCCGGACCCGCCTGCTCGAACTCCAGGACCACGCGCGGCAGAGCGCCCCGTTCCGCTTCGGCGAGCAGTGGTTCGTGCGGGCGAACGACGGACTCCAGAACCAGGACGTCCTCTACCGGATGGAGTCGCCGGGCGAGGACCCGACCGGCTGGGAAGTGCTCCTCGACCCGAACGAACTCTCCGAGGACGGCACGACGAGCGTGGGAATGACGGCCTTCACCGAGGACGGCGCGCTGCTCGCCTACGGGCTTGCCGAAGCGGGCTCCGACTGGCGGGAGTTCCACGTGATGGAGGTCGCAAGCGGCGAGAAACTCGACGACCACCTGCGCTGGATCAAGTTCTCGGGCGCTTCCTGGACCCATGACAACGGGGGCTTCTTCTACAGCCGTTATCCCGAGCCGGACCCCGACGCGGCGCAGGGCGGCATCAACCAGAACCAGACCGTCTGGTACCACGCGCTCGGGACCGCGCAGGACGCCGACACCGTGGTCTATTCCAACCCCGAGTTCCCGAACCGTCTGGTCGGCGCGCAGGTTTCCGACGACGGCCGCTACGCGGTCTTCACGATCCAGGAAGGCACCGACCAGCGGAACGGTATCCAGGTCCTCGATCTGGGGCGGCCGGCATCACCAAGCTTCGACGGGGAGATCGTGCCCGTCCTTGACGTGCTCGACGCCTCCTACGGCTTCCTGGGGAACGACGGCGAGCGCTTCTACTTCCTGACCGACAACGACGCGCCGCGCTACCGGGTGGTCGCGATCAACATCCGGCGGCCGGATCCCGAAAACTGGCTGGAGATCGTCCCGGAGAGCGAGGACACCCTGCTCTCCGCGCGCATCGTCGGGGACCGCTTCATCCTCGGCTACCTCGACGACGCGAAGAGCCGCCTCGCCGTCCACGCCATGGACGGCACCTTCGAGAGGGACGTGCCGCTACCGGGCATCGGCTCGGTCGGACAGTTGAGCGGAACCCGGAAGGACGACGTCCTCCACTTCACCTTCTCCTCGTTCCTCTTCCCGCCGTCGGTCTACCGCTACGACCTCGAATCGGGCGAGACCGAGCCGCACTGGGCCCCCGAGGTCCCCTTCGACTTCGACGAGTACGAGACCAACCAGGTGTTCTTCGCCTCGGAGGACGGCACCCAGATCCCCATGTTCCTCACCCACCGGAAGGACATGATGCGGGACGGCAACAACCCGACGCTGCTCTACGGCTACGGCGGGTTCAACATCAGCCTGACGCCGAGCTTCAACCCGTCGAACCTCGTGTTCCTCGAACGCGGCGGGGTCTACGCGCAGGTGAGCCTGCGGGGCGGCGGGGAGTACGGCGAGAGCTGGCACCGGGCGGGCATGCTCGAGAACAAGCAAAACGTCTTCGATGACTTCATCGGCGCCGCCGAGTTCCTGATCCACGACTCGGTCACCCAGCCGTCCCGGCTCGCCATCGCGGGGGGCTCGAACGGCGGGCTTCTGGTCGGGGCGGTCCTGAACCAGCGGCCGGAGCTCTTCGGGGCGGCGCTCCCCGCGGTCGGGGTGATGGACATGCTCCGCTTCCACAAGTTCACGATCGGCTGGGCCTGGGCCTCGGACTACGGGAGCCCGGACGATCCGGAGATGTTCGAGGTGCTGCGCGCCTACTCGCCGTACCACAACGTCGCGCCGAGCGAGGACTTCCCGCCGACGCTCGTGACCACCGCGGACCACGACGACCGGGTGGCCCCCGGGCACTCGTTCAAGTACGCGGCACGGATCCAGGAGGTCCACGGGGACGGGCCGCACCCCGTCTTCATCCGGATCCAGAAGAGCGCCGGGCACGGCGGCGGGATGCCGGTCTCCATGCGGGTGGAACTCGAAGCCGACCGCTGGGCGTTCGTCCTACACCATCTCGGGGTGGGTTAGCGCCCATGGGCCAAACCGCGCGGACGGCTTGGAACGCCGGCTTCAGCCGGCACCCTGGCCCGAACGGCCGCACGGCGCGTAGAGCTGTTCCGCCCCGTGGCGAACCGGCTTGGAACGCCGGTCTCCAGACCGGCACCGCGGCGCTCCGCGCCGCGCACGTCGTCGCTCCCCCGCATCGCGCACCGCCTCGGAGCGCCGGCCTCCGGCCGGCATCGCGCGGAAGCGCGAAACCCGCACCGATGACGCCCCGGCACGGCCCCGGACTCACGAAGGAACCACCGCGATGATCCTCCGCCTCCAGCACATCGGCACCGCCCACCGGAGCCACGCCTCCGCCGCCGAACGCCTCCGCCAGGTGGGGCTCGAGCCCGCGGAGCTGCGCACGGACCAGGGCCGCGGCTTCCAGCTCGACTCGCGGAAGCTCCTTGGCAACGAGTGCTGGCTCCACGTGGTCCACAACTGGAATCCCGAGGCGCGCGTCTGCCAGTACCTGCGGACGATCGGCGAGGGACTCGAGCACATCGCCATCGAGACCGACGACATCGAGGGGGCAGTGGCCCGGGTGAAGGAGTCGGCGCCGATCTTCGAGGACCGGATTTTCCACGCGGCGGACGGGTTCGAGGCGTTCGTCTACCCCGAGGACGCCTGCGGCTTCACCGTCGAGCTGATCCAGCCGCACGCTTCGAGCTGGAACTGGCCGGATCCGCCGCCCGAGCGGGTCAGCCCGCTGCTCTCCGTGACGCACCTCGCCGAAGTGGTCGCGGGCGCCGCGGATCCCGAGGCGGCGGGGCGCCGTTTCGAGGAACTCTTCGACACGGGGTTCGCGATGGATGGCGCGAGCGCCCGCGTCCCCTTCGCGAACGACTGCGTGCTCCGATTCCAGCCCGGCCGGCCCGGACTTCGGAGTCTGGTGCTCGAAACCGCCGACCTCGACGGGGACCGCCGGGCGCTGGAGGCGGCCGGAACTCCCGTCGAATCCGGATCAGGAAACCACGGACAGGAACTGCGGATACCGGCCAGTGTGGCGGGCTTCGAGGTCGTCGTGCGACGCCGGAACTCGGCCTGATGTGGAATCGGAGTCAATTTGACTCAACTTTATGTAGTAAGCCGTGGCTAATAAGTACTTGACAGAAATCGCACCCGCAAGTATCGTTCCCGCTGTCCGGCGCTCCTGACCGGCGCCGCCGGCCCGCCGCGCGGACCGGCGAGGACGGCCCGAGGCCCTGAAGCCCGGCCGACCGGACGCATCGCAACCCAGTCATGGACGCCGCGTGGCGTCCATCCAGTCAAGAGGAGACCCATTCCGATGAAGTTCAAGCCTCTGAGGGAGAACGTTCTGCTTCGCCGTCTCGAGGCGGCCGAGGAGAAGATCGGCTCCATCATCGTCCCCGATACCGCCAAGGAAAAACCGATGACCGCCGAAGTGGTCGAGGTGGGCGCCGGCAAGGTCCTGAAGGACGGCGGCCGTCAGGCTCCCGAGGTCAAGCCGGGACAGACCGTGCTGATCGGAAAGTACTCCGGATCCGAGGTCAAGCTCGACGGCGAGGACTACATCATCGTCCGCGAGGACGAGATTCTGGGCATCGTCGAGTAGACGGCCCCCACTGAAAGCAAGGAGAAGCAACAGCAATGGCCAAGAACATCGTCTACGACGAGGAAGCACGGCAGGCCGTGATGCGCGGCGTCAACAAACTCGCCGCCGCGGTCCGGGTCACCCTCGGCCCCAAGGGACGCAACGTCGTCCTCGAGAAGAAGTTCGGATCCCCGGTCGTCACCAAGGACGGCGTCACCGTCGCCAAGGAAGTGGACCTTGAGGATCCCGTGGAGAACCTCGGCGCCAAGATGGTGCGCGAAGTCGCCTCCAAGACCTCGGACGTGGCCGGTGACGGCACCACCACCGCTACCGTCCTGGCCCAGTCCATCTACCGGGAGGGGCTCCGGAACGTCACCGCCGGCTCCAACCCGATGGAGCTGAAGCGCGGGATCGACAAGGCGGTCGTCGCGGTCGTGGACAAGGTCCACGGCTCCTCGAAGACCGTGACCGGCGACATGATCGCCCAGGTCGGCACCATCTCCGCGAACGGCGACCAGGAGATCGGCGAGATCATCGCGAACGCGATGGAGAAGGTCGGCAAGGACGGCGTGATCCAGGTCGAGGAGAGCCGGACGCTCGACACCGAACTCGACATCGTCGAGGGAATGCAGTTCGACCGCGGCTACCTCTCTCCCTACTTCGTGACCGACTCCGACCGGATGGAGGTCGTCCTCGAGGACTGCCTCGTGCTCGTCCACGAGAAGAAGATCTCCAGCATGAAGGACATGCTCCCGGTGCTCGAGAAGGTCGCCCAGGCGAGCAAGCCGGTGGTGGTGATCGCCGAGGACGTGGAGGGCGAAGCGCTCGCCACCCTGGTGGTCAACAAGCTGCGCGGCACCCTGAAGGCGGCTGCGGTGAAGGCCCCGGGCTTCGGCGACCGGCGGAAGGCCATGATGGAAGACATCGCGATCCTGACCGGCGGGAAGGCCATCTTCGAGGATCTCGGGATCAAGCTCGAGAACATCGAGATGGGCGACCTGGGCCGGGCCAAGAAGGTCATCATCTCCAAGGAAGACACCACGATCGTCGAAGGCGCCGGCACCTCGGACGCCATCGAGGGCCGGATCCAGCAGATCCGCGCCCAGATCGAGGACACCACCTCGGACTACGACCGCGAGAAGCTCCAGGAGCGGCTCGCGAAGCTGGTCGGCGGCGTGGCGCTCATCAAGGTCGGCGCGGCCACCGAGACCGAGATGAAGGAGAAGAAGGCCCGCGTCGAGGACGCCATGCACGCGACCAAGGCGGCTGCCGAGGAGGGCATCGTCCCCGGCGGCGGCATCGCCCTGATCCGCGCCGCCGCGGCCCTCGAAGAGCTGGCGACCAGCAAGGACCTGACCCACGACGAGCAGGTCGGCGTGCGGATCATCTCGCGCGCCATCGAGGAGCCGCTGCGCTGGATCTCCCAGAACGCCGGCCACGAGGGCTCGATCGTGGTGAACAAGGTCAAGGAGACCGAGGGAGCCGAAGGCTTCAACGCCGCGACCGACGAGTACACCAACCTGGTGGAGGCCGGGGTCATCGACCCGACCAAGGTCGTCCGCTCCGCGCTGCAGAACGCCGCGTCCATCGCGGGGCTGCTGCTCACCACCGAGGCGCTCGTCTCCGAGATTCCGGAGAAGGAGGACAAGGCTGCCCCCGGAGGAGGTCCTCCGGGCATGGGCGGCATGGACTACTAGTCCGTCCCCTTTCCTCCGACCCCAGGGCGTCGGCGCTCACGCGCCGGCGCCCTTTTTTCGTGCGGGTGAGGTGCTGTGAAGATCTAGCTTCTGGTGCCGCGGAGCGGTTGGATGGCGCAGCGGCTTGGAGCGCCGACCTCTGGTCGGCAACGCGCGGGAGCGCGAAACCCGCACGGATGGCGCGGCGGCAGGCCGACTTTGGTCCCGTACCGGGAGGGTTTCAAGAAGGGGCTAATGTAGAAGGATGAACTCGACGACAACCGCCAAACGGCGTTTTGAGGTCGGTGCCACCGGTCTGCCGGACGTGCCAGGAATGATGCTGGTTACGGTTGAAGCACTCAAGCATCTCGGAGGATCGGCCACAGTTCAGGAACTCGATGAGAAGGTGATCGAGCTGGAGGCCGTTACCGAGGCCGAACAAGCCTTCACGATGCCACGCGCCGAAAACCGGCCACGTGTCAACTACTACCTCGCTTGGGCTCGCACATACCTCAGACGGGGTAACGCTCTGGTGAACTCCTCACGCGCAGTTTGGGCACTGACGGCGACCGGTGCGGCAATCACACGGCTAGATGAGACCCGCGCAATCTACGAGCAGGTGAACCAGGAGGACCGCAAGAAAACGCGGGCCAAGCGGCGGGCCGCCACAGCAATGAAGGCGGATGTTCCGAGACCCACGGACGAAGATCCGGATGAGGCTGGAGACTGGAAGTCCTCGCTGCTCGCCTTGTTGGGTGCAATGCCACCGTCGGCGTTTGAGCGGCTGTCACAGCGCCTCTTGCGCGAGGCCGGGTTCACGAAAGTCGAAGTACGCGGGAAATCCGGTGACGGCGGCATCGATGGAGTGGGTGTCCTGCGGATGAACCTCGTCTCGTTCCAGATTTACTTTCAGTGCAAACGTTGGAAAGGAAGCGTCGGCGCTAAGGAAATCAGGGATTTTCGCGGGGCACTACAGGGCCGCGCGGACAAAGGCCTCTTCATCACGACCGGCCATTTCTCCAACCAAGCCTCGGACGAAGCCGTCCGTGATGGAGCGATTGCGATTGACCTGATTGACGGTGATCGCCTCTGCGACTTGCTCAAGGACAATCGACTTGGCGTGGAGACAGAGATGCGTGAGAGCGTTCTCATCCGACCGCGGTGGTTCGAGGGCATCTAGCGAGAAGTCTGATCCCCACGGGCCAGGAAACCGGCATGGGGATGGAGAGTCCCTGCGGGAACTCCATCTGGCCAAGTAGCGCGATCCTTCCAGATTCTCCGAGGTAGTGCGGCTTGAGGTAGACGCGGGTAGCGGGCTGGCCGTTGGTTCGGTCGTGCGTAAGACGCCCGAACTCCGAGCCCACAACCCCGGTTCCTTGACCGGAAGCGCTCGTCTGGAGCAGAAACCGAGCTAAATCATTGTGAAATCGTGGTTTATCTATTTGACTGGAAAGCGATATAAGATGCTTCCATGCGTTCCCCAACTCGAGCGGGGTTTCTGCGTTCCACCAGCCGGGCGCCGGATCCGTCCGGCCCCACACCGGAAACCCTGTTGGATACGGAAGGCGTCGGACGATGACCAGTCAACAGCCTGCGGCCATCGCGGCGCGCGTCCGGGAGTTGTGCCGGCTTCCCGCCGAGAACGAATGGGTGGAGTTCAAGGTGGACCAGGGCGAGCCCAAGAGGATTGGCCAGGGTATATCGGCACTCGCCAACAGCGCCGCTCTCGGCGGCCAGCCCGCCGGTTACCTGGTCTGGGGGGTCGCAGACGGCACCCACACGATCGTGGGAACCCGATTCCATCCTTCGAGGCGGAAGAAGGGCGGCGAGCCGCTTGTCCCGTGGCTGTTCCAGCAGTTGTCGCCGCCGATCCCCTTTCAGTTCCACGAAGCGGAAGTGGACGACAAGCGGGTCGTTGTCCTCCAGGTCAGTCCGGCACGCACCCAGCCCGTGGCCTTCGGTGGGGAGCGATTCCTTCGCATCGATAGCCAGACACGGCGGCTCGACAGATTCCCGGAGCACGAGCGGGCGCTCTGGCGTGTCTTCGACTCGACTCCGTTCGAGGCGCGCATCGCGGCTGAGGGCGTCCCCGCGGCAAGGGTCGCGGAGTTGCTCGACTACCACGCGTACTTTGAACGGCTGCGGGTGCCGGCGCCGGGGAACCGGCGCTCCGCACTCGAAGCGCTCGCCCTGGACGGGTTGGTCGTTCCGGGGGTTTCCGGAGAGTGGGACGTCACGAACCTGGGAGCGCTGTTGCTGGCGCGACGGCTTGCGGACTTTCCCGACTTGGGCCGCAAGGCCGTGCGCCTCATCCGTTACCGCGGCTCCGGGCGCACGGGCGAAGCGCGGGAGTGGGAGTTCGGGGACGGCTACGCGCGGTGCCTCGACCGTTTGAACCAGCAGTTGGACGGCCAGCTGCCGTCACGGGAAGTCATCGGCCGCGTGCGACGGGAGATCGAGTGGGCATTTCCCCCGGTGGCGGTTCGGGAGCTGGTGGCCAACGCGCTGATCCACCAGGACCTGGCAGTGCGCGGGGCGGGACCGATGGTCGAGATCTTCGACGGTCGTATCGAGATCACGAACCCGGGTGAGCCGTTGGTCGCAACGGACCGCCTGGTGGACGCGCCGCCGCAGTCCCGCAACGACAAGCTTGCCTCGCTCATGCGCCGTTTCGGCTACAGCGAGGAACGGGGCATGGGAATCGACCGGGTGGTCGAGGAGATCGAGGCGCACGAGCTTCCACCGCCCCGGTTCCACAAGCCGCAAGGGTTCACTCGCGTGACCCTGCGTGCGAGAAGGAAACTCGGCGAGTTGGGAGCGGACGACCGGAACTGGGCCTGTTATCTCCACGCGTGCCTCCGGTACCTGAACGGTGACGCCCTGACGAACACGTCGCTTCGGCGGCGGTTCGGGATCCCTGACCGGAACCGGGCGATGGCCTCCCGTCTGATTCGGAACGCCGTGAAGAGCGGCGCGATCACCCCCGAGAGCGCGGCGGCCCCACGCAAGGCGATGCGCTACATCCCGTGGTGGGCGGCGCAGGAGAACGGAAACGGGGGCCCGTCGTCCTGACGGTTGGCGCGCGGGCGTCTCGGGTATTTGATCGAAAAGCGATATAAGGAAGTCAGAACCACATAAGTCCTTGACAAAACATAGAATTTTCATTTGATCCCGGGACTGTCGGGTGGTGGTCACCGGTTGGATGGTGGTGTTGATCGACCGTGTGTCGAGTCGGGGAGAACTCACCCGGAGATACATCGGGATGTCTGAATCTCCCCAAAAACGCGATCAAGTGACAACGCGATGTAGTTCGCGTCAATGGCAAGTAGCCGCGGGAACCCCACTGGCCGAGGCGGCGTTAGGCCGAGCGCGGGATGAAGGTTACGCCCGTAAACTGCTCACCGCTCGACGGGTGGAGGTGAAACAGGATGGTGAACGACGCCACGCACGCACGCCGTGACCGCGGGCAATCCCGCGAGGCCCTGAACCGATGTCGTTCATGACGCGCCGGCGCGCCCTTTTCGCTGCTGTCCTGACGGCGCTGATCGTGGTCGTCGCGTTCGCCGTGACCCGGTTCGCGCGCATCCTGCCCGTCGGGGTCGAGGTAAGCGTGACGGATGAGCCGGCACCGAAACCAAAGGAGGGTCCGGTGTCGATCTCGGTGACGCGCGTTCCGCTGGGCGGCAATCCGGACGGCGACGACGAGGCGGCGGACGAGACCCCCGCGGGTCAACTCGTGGCGGCGGCAACGGCCGGCGACATCATGAGAGTGGGTGCGCTCTTGGACGAGGGCGTGCCCCCTGACGCGCAGAGCCGCGGGTTTCCCGCCATCCACCGGGCGGCACAAGCGAATTCGCTGGCCGTCCTGGAGTTGCTCGTGGCGGCAGGAGCCGACCTGGAGGCGCTGGACCGGTCTGGTCATACGGCACTCGCCCGGGCCGCTCTCTTCGGCCGAGCCGGCGCCGTGTCTTTCCTTCTGGAGTCCGGCGCGGACCCCAACGCCCATGCGGAGCCGAACAATCAGACGCCGCTCCTCGGCCTTCTCTTCGGCTGGTCGCTCGGACAGTCGCCAAATCCGCTCGGGATCGAGGCGGACGAGGAGGAACGGCTGACCGCGGCCCGCGCGCTGCTCGCGGCGGGTGCGGATCCCCAACTCGCTCCCGGAATGATCTCGCCGGCAATGATGGCGGAGAGCATCGGCGGCGAGATCCGCTCGCTGCTCGTTGGTGGCGCCTCCGACACCCCGCCGCGCTCGCGCTGACGCCCCGGTGCGCACCAGACTCGCGTTCATCACCGCCTGGCGTTCGCTGACCTCGGCGCCAGCGAACTCCGTGGCGGCGGTGCTCGCGCTGGCGTTCGCGGTGGGGGCCTTTCACACAGTCGGCGCCGTTTGGGAATCCGCGGTGGATCGCGCCCTGCCCTATGCCGATGCGCAGGAGCTCGTCGCCCTGCGCGCCACCGGTGGGGAGCAGATGTTCAACCGCTTCCTCTCGGACCGTGAGGCGTCCCTGCTGCGGGAGAGCGCCGATTCGTTCACCTGGGTGGGGCATCTCTGGGGTGCGTCCATGATGCTCGGCGATCCGCCGGTGCGGGCGGTGGCAGTGGAAGCGCTGGAGCCGGGATTCCTCGACGTGCTCGGGGTGACGCCGGCTCTCGGACGGTCCTTCCAACCGGAAGACCACGAAGGGGAGGCGCGCGCCGGGGCGGGTGGACCTTCTCCAATGGAACTGGACCGAGGCCAGGCCGTCGTTTTGGTAAGCCACGACTTCTGGAGAACGGCGCTTGGCGGGCCGGCGGAACTGGTGGGAGCGGAGATCGTGCTGAACCGGGAACCCATGCGCGTCATCGGGGTGCTCCCGGAGGGATTCTTCACGCCCAACCTGGCGACCGAGATCTGGGTGCCGGCGCGCCGCCGCCAGGTCGGGACGAGCCCCGGCGGCAGCTCGCGTAGCGCGCACGCCTACGGCCGGCTCCGGACGGGGGTGACCGCTGTAGCGGCCGCGGCCGAAGCCTCGGCCCGGCTCGCCGAAGCCGGCTTCCGGCGAGAGGAGGAGCGCATCGAAGTCGTTCCGTTGGCGCAGTCCCTCACGGCGTCCGTACGCCCGACGCTCGAGATCCTGCGCGTCGGAGCGCTGCTGCTCGTGCTCGCGGCCGCGATCAGCGTTTCGGGCCTGCGCCTCGCCCGATCCTTCGCCGGGCGGCGGGCGGCGGCCGTCCGGCGGGCGTTGGGGAGTTCCTCTGGCGACGAGTTCCTGGCGGCGCTCTTCCGCGTGACGCTGTTGGCGGCGGCAGTGACGGCCGGAAGCGCACTGCTCGCCGCCTGGGTTGTTCCGCTGCTCCGCCGATACGGAGCGGACCTCCCGTTCGCGGCGGACTGGACCGCTGGTTGGGGAGTGGCCGGCCAGGCCTTTCTGGTTGCGCTGCTCGCGTGCGCGGCGGCGGAGGCCGCACCGCTGCTGGACACGCTGCGGGTTCGTCAGCAGGCGGCAGGAATGGCGCGTTTCGGCGGCGCTCACCGGGTGCGCACGGTGTCTCCGACCCTGGTGCTCGGGGTGGCGACCGCCATGGTGATCCTGACCGCAACCGCGGTCCTGGGCGGAAGCGCGTGGCGGCTCTTTGCCGGCAGGGGCGGCTATTCGGATGCGGGACTCGCGCAGGTCACGCTGGACTTCGAGGGTGGCGCCGCGGGCGCCTCGCTCCCCCACAGCGAGAAGGTGGTGCTGTTGGATCGGCTCGTCGAGCGCGTGAGGGCGCTGCCCGAGGTTGAGTCGGCAGCCTATGCGGACGCGCTTCCGGACGAGATGGGTGGCAGGATCATGTTCACGAGCGCGGGACCGGGCAGTCCCCGTGATCCGGACTCGGGACGCGCGACCCGCTCCGTCAGCCCCGGCCTGCTCGGCGTGCTCGGCATTCCGATCGTGAGTGGGCGGGGAATCACCATGGAGGACACGCCCGGGTCCGAGCAGGTGGCTGTGGTCGACCGATCCTACGCCCGCGCCGCCGGGCTTGCGGACCCAGTCGGCGAAACGTTGCGGATGGGCCCCGCGGAACCACGGGTGGTCGGTTTGGTTCCCGATCTCCGCGTCTTTCCGGACCGTTCGACCTACCCCACCGCGTACGCGCCGTTCGCCATTCCGCCGGTTTTCGTCCGCAATCCCAAGGTGGAACTGGTGGCCCGGTTTCGAGACGAGCCGACGCCCGAGCAGGTGGCGGCGCTTGGCCGTCTGCCGCCCGAGGTGGACGCCTCGATGCGCGTGACCGCTGCCGCTTCGGTGCGAGAACGCCGCATCCGGCTGCTGGGCGCCCCCCTGCTGGCCGGGGTCGCGCTCGGCATTTTCGCCATCGCCGGACTCGTGCTTGCGGTCGTCGGAGGGATCGGCCACATCGCGGACTTCGTGGTTCGGGAGGCCCATCCGACGGCGGTGCGGACCGCGCTCGGTGCCGATCCGGATCTCCTCGTCTGGGGGGCGTTCCGTTCGACCGCGTTCGCCGCGGTGGTCGGCGTCGGGTTCGGAACCCTGTTGGGCTGGATGCTGTCGCGAGCGGTGGCGGCGCGGGTGCCGTGGATCGAGACCGGGGATCCGCTCTTCTACCTGGGTCCGGCCGCGCTCCTGATGCTCCTGATGCTCGCCGCTTGGGCCTGTAAGCAATTTTGTGTGCTGAGCCGGTTTTCACAGTTACACCGAGAGC
>VXWI01000112.1 GCA_009835985.1 Acidobacteriota bacterium
GCGTGAGGTTGGTGAAGACCGCCGCTTCGAAGGCCGTCCCTCCGAGCCTTCCCTGCCGGAGGCCGTGCGAAGAGCACTCGACCGCGCCGAAGCGGCACCCCGCAGAGAGCGCGAGCGCCAGCAGGGACTGGAACTCGGGAGCCTCCCGGGTGGTGAGGCCCCCCACGGCGGGTTCGAGAAGGCGGCCGCCGGCGTGCGCCCGGTGCGCCACCGTCCCGCAGTAGAGGCCTCCGGAGGTCTCCCGGCGGAAGAACGCGTCAAGCAGCCAGGCGACGGTGGTCTTCCCATTGGTCCCGGTGACCCCGACGAGCCGCATCGCATCCGAGGGGCGCCCGTGGAAGGCGGCCGCCACCGGTCCGGCGGCGCGGCGGGTATCGCGTACCCGCGCGAACGAAATCCCCGGATCCGCCGGCGGCGTTTCCACCAGGACCGCCGCGGCCCCGGCGGCAACCGCGGCCGGCACGAATTCATGGCCGTCGAAACGCTCGCCGGACATGGCGATGAAGAGACTCCTGGGCTCGACCGCCCGCGAATCGCAGGTGACGGCCCCAATCGGGAGATCGCCGGCACCGGCGGACAGCTCCGCTTCCAGGCCGTCGAGAAGGTCCCGAAGCCGCGGGGCGGGGGTGCCGGTGGGGTTCATTGCGGTCGGCCGTCGTGGTTTCCCGCCGACGGTTGCTGGGCGGACGGGGCTTCCGTCTCACGACCGGTCGCAGCGGCGCCGCCGTCCCGCGCCGACCCGTCTTCCGGGGAGCCCGCCGCGCCCGGCGGAAGGGGCTCCGGGATGGCGGACCGGGCCGGCCGCTCGCGGGGCGTTGAAGGCGTCGCCGCGGCTCCGGCGATCAGGGTCGTCCCGGCGGCCGCCGGATCGGAGACTTCCGCCATCCTGAGCCGCGAAGCAACGACGTCGCGCGCCGGGGCGCCGGGGCCCGCCGCGGCGCTCGAGTCCGAGAGCGCTGAGGCGAGCCGGCCGCCCCGCCGGCGGGCGAGTTGACGGACCTTCCTCCCCGGACTGACCAGGCGCTCCGTTCCCCAACCGGTCCTCCCGTACCGCCAGAGCACCCGCTCGGCGATCCTTCCGAAGACGGCCGCGGCCCCCGTCCCGCTGTGATTGGGCCTCTGGACGTCGAGGATCACCACTCCGGTGAAGAGGGGATTGCGGGCGGGCGCGAACCCGGCGAAGGAGGCGGTGTAGTCGTTCTCCGAGTAGCCGCCCGGCTCCGCCTTCTGCGCGGTCCCGGTCTTCCCCGCGATCGAGAACCCGTCCACGGCCGCGTTGGCGCCGGTCCCCTCCAGGACGGCGCCGGCCAGCAGTTGACCCACCCTGGCCGCCGTCATCGGGCTGATGACCTGCAGGCCGTCTTCCGGAGGTTGGACCTCGCCCCCGATCTCCCGGATCAGTCGAAGCGGCCGGCGGACTCCCCCCGTCGCAACCGTGTTCACCCCCTGGACAAGCTGGACCGGCGTGACCGCGATCCCGTGACCGAAGGACACGGTCGCGAGCCGGATCGGCCGCCAGACGCCCGTCGCGGGAACGATGCCGCGGCTCTCCGCGCCGAGCGGCAACCCCGTGGGTTCGCCGAACCCGAAAGCATCCAGATACCCGTGCAGGGTCTCCGAGCCGAGCCGGTCGGCGACCTGCAGGGTGCCGATGTTGGACGAGTGGTGGATGACGCCCGCGAAGGTGAGCGGCCCAAGCGGCTTCCAGTCCCGTACGATCCGTCCGCCGATGCGGTAGCTGCCGTCGAAGGTCTCGAACTCCTCTTCCTCGTCGGTCACGCCTTCCTCGAGAGCCGCCGCGGCGGTGAAGATCTTGAAGACCGACCCCGGCTCGTAGGGATCCGTGATGCTTCGGTTGGCCAGGGTCGCCAGCGGAAACTCGCGAGCCCGGTTTGGATCGAAGGAGGGCGCGCTGGCCATGGCCAGTACCTCGCCGGTCCGGGGCTCCACCAGGATCACGGACCCCGAGGTCGCGGGAATCTCGGCGACGGCCCGCGCGAGTTCCTCTTCGGCAACGGCCTGCAGGTAGGCATCGATCGTCAGTTCGATGTCGGCCCCTGGCCGCGATTCGCGCACGACCCGGCTTCCCCGTCCGGTGCGCCGGCCGTCGGTCCAGACGGTACGCCGTCCCGGTTCTCCGCGCAGCACCCGGTCAAGGGCGAACTCGATGCCGCCCAGTCCATCGCCGTCGGCCCCGACGAAGCCGAGGACGTGGGCGGCGAGTTCCGAACCGGGATAGAACCGGCCGAACTCCTCGATGGTGCCGACCGGAAACCCGGTCTCGCGGGCGCACGCGACCTGGTCCGCGGAAGCCTTCCGTTTGAGCCAGGAGAAACGCGAGTCCCGCCCCAGCCGGTGCTCCACGAGCGCCGCAGGCACTTCGAGGCACGCCGCCAGGCGCTCTGCCGCTTCCGGAATCGTGGACGCGGAGTAGTCGGGCGGGACCACGTACACCGAGTCCACCGCGACGGTCAACGCCAGCGGACGGCCGTTTCGGTCGTAGACCCTCCCCCGGAACGGCGGGATGGTGAGTTCGTGGTGATGCTGACTGGCGGCGCGCCGCACCATCGTCTCGTGGTCGAGGACCTGGATCTGGACGAGTTGGCCGAGGATCAGCGCCCCCCACACCCCGATCAGGAT
>VXWI01000009.1:0-8206 GCA_009835985.1 Acidobacteriota bacterium
TCACCACAACCGGAGAGCACGAGACCGGCACTCAGGAACATGGCAAGAAGGAGAATCAGCCCGCGCATGGGGACTGACTTCCTCGTGATCTGCGTCATTTCGCCTACCTCCTGTAGGGCGTTATTGGGACAGGTTCGGCGCCCCGAAGGGGGGCCAAGCGCCGTCTCGTGTGATTCTTCCTACCTCCAGTAGGACAGGGATTACCGGTGCGTTCCCGCACCCGCCATCCGGGCGGCAAGTATATGCGTCTCCGGAGCAAGGGGCAAGAACCCGGTGTCGAAAACCTTCGAACTCACCCTGACCGTGAAGCGGGCAGAGGTGGCCGGGGCGAACATGCGCGCTAACTCCATCACATCCAATTCGGGAATGTCAAGAAGCAAGAGCATGAAAAAGGGCGCTCGCCGGGACAGGGCATGCCCGGCAAGCGCGCCGGAATATACACGTTTGACCCATTGCCGAGTGCGATCGAGAAGCGTCCGATCCCTGGTGGGAAGGGGCGGAATGCACGGATGCGTCCGAAGCAGCCGAACGTCGTGGCCGCCTCGGGGCCCGGAACCCGTCCCGGGGGACGGGCCGCGTCGGGGCGGCAGGATTTGAACCTGCGACCCCCTGATCCCGAACCAGGTGCTCTGCCAGACTGAGCCACGCCCCGGCGGCCGGGTGGCATTGTAGCCGGGGAGACCCTTCGGGAACTCCGGGCCGGAGAACCGCGCCGGGCGCGGAGCGGCGCACGCCGTTCCCGGGGGCATCGACGGTACTTAAGGACACAAGCGGGAACCACGGATCTCGGGACCGGGGACTACAGACAACAACGAACCTGGCGCCGACCGGTTCTCGGGTGCGGCGTTTCCTCTCGGCGTTCCAAGCCGTACGCATCCTGAGGCTGGGTGGCATTACGACGGACGCGGCGCGAAGCGCCGGGCGGTTCGGGAGTGGGGGCTCAGCATCCATCGCGTCCCCATGTCCGAAGTACCTAAAGACTGAGCCCCCACTCCCGGACCGCTCTGGTGGTCGGGACGGCCGGATTTGAACCGACGACCACTTGCACCCCAAGCAAGTGCGCTACCAGACTGCGCCACGTCCCGACGGGTCGGGCCGGATTTTAGTGTTCTATTCCTCGAGGGCGGCGAGACGTTTGTCGTTCGCGTCCATCAGCTCCAGCGCGTCCCGCACCTCCGTCACGACCTCGGAGGAGACGGTGGCCGGCTCGGGCTTCGGCGCGGGGGGCGGCTTCGGGACCACCGGCCGCCCGCGTTTCCCGCTCTTCGCGCTGAGCAGCCGCCGGGCGCCGGCGGTCGTGTACCCCTCGCTGTGCAGAAGGCGCTGGATGGTGTGCACCATCTCGATGTCCTCCTTACGGTAGAGGCGCTGCCCCGAATCGTTCTTCTTCGGACTCAGCGTCGGGAACTCCATCTCCCAGTGCCGCAGCGTGTACGGCTGCACCCCGGTGATCTCGCTGACCTCGCCGATCCGGAAGTAGAGCTTGTTCGGGATCTGGAGCCCGCCGTCCCTGGCCGCCATCAGTTCTGCAGGCTCTCGAGCAGCCCGCGCGCGGGGCGGAAGAAGGGCGTCCGGTGGGCCGCGGCGACGAAGATCCGTCCGGTGCGGGGGTCGCCGCCCCGCCGGGGACGGCGCGAGCGGACCTCGATCGACCCGAAGCGCCGAATCCGCAGCGAATTGCCGGTGGCCAGTCCGTCCGCCGCACTCCGGAAGATGGTGTCCACGACCCGGCGGGCCTCGGCCCCCGTCATGCCGCCGTGGAAGCTCCGGACGGTCGCCGCCAGATCCGCCTTGTTCAATGTGGACACCCGTGGCGCCGCGCCTCCTTCCGGGAAGCGCGACGGCGTCACGAATTGTAGGACAGCCCCGGGAGCCCTACCGGGACAGCTTCTTCTTGTATTCCAGCGAAAGCCGGACCGGGGTTCCCCGGAAGCCGTAACGGCGGCGCAACTCGCCGACGAGGAAGCGCGGGTAGGAGGCCAGGATGTCCGCGCGGGGGCAGTTCGTGAACACCCGGAACCGGGGCGGCGCAGCTCCCGCCTGGAAGCCGTAGAGCAGCTTCACCTCCTTGCCCCGGCGGGAACGCGGAGCGAAGCGTTCCGAGGCGCGCGCCAGGAACCGGTTCACCTCCGGAGTGGGGATCCGCCGGTTCCCCTCCGCCGCCACGCGGAAGACCGACTTCCAGATCGCCGCCACCCCCTGCCCGGTCATCGCCGACATCCGGAGGATGGGCGCGTGGCCGATGTGCCGGAGCCGCTCCCGCGCGTCGAGCCGGAGTTCCGCCCAGCGCGCCGCCCGCGAGGTCACGAGGTCCCACCGGTTCAGGAGGATGACGACCGAGCAGCCGGCATCCTCGATGAGCCGGGCGATCTGGGCGTCGCGGGCCGTGGGCCCTTTCACTGCATCAGTAATTAACAGAGACACCCCGGCCCGGCGGATCGCCTTCTCCGACATCAGCACCGCGAGCGCGTCGGCTTCCTCGAAGGCGTCCACCGACCGGCGGCGGGCCCCGCGCCGGATCCCGGCGGTGTCCACAAGCACCACCTCGCGGCCGGAGACCGCGATGCGCTCGTCCACCGGGTCGCGGGTGGTGCCGGCCACCGCCGAGACCAGCGCCCGCTCGTAGCCGCAGAAGCGGTTCAGCAGCGTGGACTTCCCCACGTTCGCGCGCCCCACGATCGCGACCCGGAGCGCCTCCCCGTCCTCGGCGGATTCGTCGGGCGCCGCCGCCGGGCCGAGATCCGGCTCGAGGATCTCGACGACGCGGTCGAGCACCTCGGCGATCCCCAGCCCGTGCTCGGCGGAGATCGGGAGCGGGTCCCCGAGCCCGAGGGCGTGGAACTCGGCAGCCGCCGCTTCGTGGACGCCCTCGGCCTTGTTCGCGACCAGCACCACCGGAGGCCGGTCCCGCTGCCGCCGGAGACCATCGGCGAGTTCCTCGTCGGCGGGCGTCAGGCCCGCGCGGGCGTCCGCCACGAACACGACCACGTCGCTCCGGGCCGCCGTCCGCTCGGCGAGGGCGCGGATCTCCCGGGCGAAGGGCGAGGCGTCCGGCGCCCCCGCCCCGCCGGTGTCATGGAGCCGGAAGCCGACGCCGCGCCACTCCACCGGCTCCAGCCGGCCGTCGCGGGTGGAACCCGGCCGCGCGTGGACGATGGCGGGGCGCCCGCCGACGAGCCGGTTGAACAGGGTGGACTTCCCCACGTTCGGCCGTCCGAACAGCGCTACGACCTTCATGCGGAGCTAGTGCGTACACACCGCGCCCGGGTGAAACGCGCGCGGCGATGGAACGCCGGCGCTAGGAAATGTTGCGGAGACTCTGTCCGGGACGGAAGCGGACCACCCGCCCCCGCGGGATACCGACGGGTTCGCCGGTACGCGGGTTGCGCGCCACTCCTGTCTTGCGGGGCGCAGCGTGGAACACACCGAACCGTCGCAAGACGACGCGGTTTCCGGTCTCCAAACCCACCCGCAGGCCCTCGAACAATGCCTCCACGGCATCCCGGGCGTCCTGGGCCGACAAATCCGTCGCCGCCATCGCCCGATTGATGAGATCGGCCTTCACCATCGCGGGCGCATGGTATGCGAAACGCGACACGCCTGTCGCATGCCAGGCTCAGCGGGAAACGGTCGTGGCGGGACACTGTAACGAAGCTGTAATTTGCCGATGATTTCCGGGCGTTCCAAGCCACGCGCCACGCCCCGGCCAAGGGTTTGACTCTCCGTAGGGTTCGCCGTCCCTTAGCACCGGCAGCCGATAGGGACACGGCATTGTCCTAGGGATCGTCGTTGATGGTAAGTCCGCGGGCAAGCGCCGGAGACTCGAGCAGGCGCCGGAGACGCCGCCGAAGCCCCGCGTGCGCCGCGGGAGCCGCCCGGACGAGCATCTGCCAGCGCCAGAGTCCCTCCGGCCGCGGCCCGGGCGCGGGAGCCGGACCGAGGACTTCGACCGATTCGGGAGCATCCGGAGTGACGATGTTCCGGGCGAGCGCGGAGGCCGCTTCCTCGGCCTTCCGCGCGGAGCGGGCGCTGACCACCAGGCTCGTCAGCCGGACGAACGGCGGGTAGCGGAAGCGGCGCCGCATCTCCGCCTCGACGGCGGCGAACGCGGGGTAGTCCTGGCGGGCGGCGGCGCTGACCGCGTAGTGATCCGGCTTCATCGTCTGGATGACGACCCGCCCGGGATCCTCTCCCCGGCCGGCCCGTCCGGCGACCTGGGTCAGGAGCTGAAAGGTGCGTTCGGCGGCCCGGAAGTCCGGCGCTCCGAGCCCGCCGTCGGCCGCCACCACCCCGACGAGGGTGACGGCGGGGAAGTCGTGCCCCTTGGCGATCATCTGGGTGCCCACCAGCACCCGGATCGCGCCCTCCCGGAAGGCGTCGAGCGTGCGCGCGTGGCTGTCGCGGGCGCGGGTGGTGTCCCGGTCGAAGCGCGCCACGCGGACGTCCGGCAGCAGGCGTGACACCTCTTCCTCCACGCGCTCGGTGCCGAACCCCTCGGATCGCAGGACATCGCCGCCGCAGCTCGGGCAGTCCTCGGGAGGGGCCATTCCGATCCCGCAGGCATGGCAGACGGCGAGGCTTCCGCGCCGGTGCAGGGTGAAGGCGACGCCGCAGCGGCGGCATTCGATGATCTCCCCGCAGCGCAGGCAGCCCATCCGCCCTCCGTAGCCGCGCCGGTTCAGGAGCACGAGCGCCTGCCGGCCGGCGGCGACGGTTTCCCGGAGCGCGTTCTCGAGCGCGGGGGCGAGGATCAGCGGCCCCCGCCCGGGGCTTCGGGCCGGATCCTTGTAATACGCGCGCAGCAGGGGGCGCATGTCCACGATCTCCACCTCCGGCAGCGCGCGGCCCGCGATGCGGTGCGGGAGGCGCAGCCGGGTGAGCGTCCGCCGCTCCGCGGCGTGCGCCGCCTCGAGCGAAGGGGTGGCCGAACCGAGCACCATCACCGCCCCGGCGGCGCGGGCGCGGAGCCAGGCGGCCTGGCGGGCGTGGTAGCGCGGCGCCTCGTCCTGCTTGTAGGCGGCGTCGTGCTCCTCGTCGAGGATCACGAGCCCGAGGTCCCGGATGGGGGCGAGCACCGCCGAGCGGGCCCCGAGCACGATCCGCGCTTCGCCTTTCCGGATGCGCCAGAAGGCCGTCCGCCGTTCGGCGGCGCCGAGACCGCTGTGGAACACCGCGAGGCCCGGGCCGAAGCGGGCGCGGAGGAGCGCCTCCTGCTGGGCGGCGAGCGCGATCTCGGGAACCAGCAGCAGCGCGCTGCGGCCCGTTTCGAGGCAGGCGGCGATCGCCTGGAAATAGACCTCGGTCTTTCCGCTGCCCGTGACCCCGTCGAGCAGGAAGGCGCCGAAGGTCCGCGCTTCGAGGGCGTCCCGGAGGACGGTCGCGGCTTCCCGCTGGGGTGCGGTGAGCGGCGGCGGGCGCGAGCGCGACTGGTCTTCGGGAGCGGCGGGGCCGCCGGGGCTTGCCGCATCGGGAGTGAGCCGCTCGGCGCCGAGGACGAGAAGACCCTCGCGTTCGAGGCGGGCGAAGCTCCGGCCCGGGGAGAGTTCGAGTTCGCGGCGGATGCGGACCAGGGGCACGGCGCCGCGGGAGACGGCGAGGAGCGTGAGGATGCGCCGGTCGTCGTCGCTCAGCCGCGGCAACGCGCCTCCGGGACCGCTGGCGGTCCGGTCGTCGGGTTCCCGGAGGCGGGCGGAGCCCTCGGGCGTGATCAACGCCGTCCGGAGCATCCGGCCGGGGGGCGCCGAGGCCGGGAGCATCGCCTTGAGGACCAGGCCGAGCGGAGCGACGGTCACCTCGGCGAGGCGGTGCGCGAGGGCGAGGAGATCCTCCGGGAGCGGCGGCAACGGGTCGTCGAACCGCGACCGGACGGCCTTGAGGACAACCTGCTTCTTCCGGGCGGATTCCGCCGGCCGGGGCTTGCCGGGGCCGAGGATCACGCCGGTGACTTCGCCGGGACCGAAGGGCACCCGCACCCGCGTTCCGGGAGGAAGCGTGCTCTCGCCGGGCCGCAGCAGTGCGCCCGGCGCCGCGTAGGTGTAGGTGCCCGGCACCGGACGCGGCACCGCGACCTCGACGCGGTTCAAGTCAGATGGGACCGCCCGCCGCGGCATCCACCGTTCACCCCGGCCGTCCCAGGATCTCCAGCGCGGTCCGCGCGTCGTCCAGTACCTGGCGCTTCAACTTCTGCAGCCGCTCCCCCTCGGCGCGCAGCAGGTAGGCCGGATGGAAGGTCGGCACCACCGGGATCCCCGCGAACTCCCACACGTTGCCCCGCGCGGCGCCGATGCCCCGGACTCCCGGGAAGAGCGCCTTGACGCCGACGCTGCCGAGCAGGCAGATGACCCGGGGCCGGACCGATGCGATCTGCCGCTTCAGGAACGGCAGGCAGGTGGCGACCTCGTCGGGCTCCGGATTCCGGTTGCCCGGCGGCCAGCACTTCACGATGTTGGTGATGTAGACGTCGGCCCGCCGCCGGTGGAAGCACTTCTCGATCATCTCGGTCAGCAACCCGCCGGCGCGGCCCACGAACGGCTCCCCCTGCCGGTCTTCGTTCCGGCCCGGGCCTTCCCCGATGAACATGAGTTCTGCATCCGGCCGGCCGACCCCGAAGACGATGGTCTTTCGCTGTTCGGAGAGCCGGCAGCGGGTGCACCCGTCGAGGTCCGCCTGGATCGCCTCCAGGGTTTCGGTGGCGGGCGGAGGAACCGGCGGACCCGGCAGGAAGTCCGTGAACCCCTGGAGGAGCCGCAGGCGGGCGGCGAGCTGGGCGCGGGGATCGGCGTCCGGTCCCGACACGGATCAGGGGGCGTGCAGCAGCGGTGGGTTCACGCGCCGGTCCCCAGCCGCCGGACAATGACGTCGCAGACGGCATCCGCGAGCGAGCGCTTCGATTCGGGCTCCCGGCGGCTCACGGACGGGGCCTGCCCGTCCTGGCTCTCGACCAGCACCGCCTGGGTGGAGTCGAGGCCGAAGACCCGGCCCTGCCCCACCTGGTTGCCGACGATCAGGTCGCACCGCTTCTCCTCGAGCTTCCGGATCGACTCGCCTTCGGGCTCGCCGGTCTCGGCGGCGAAACCGACCAGTACGGCCGGGCCCGAACCGGAATTCGGGGACCGGGCGGCGCCGAGTTCCGCGAGGATGTCCGGGTTCGCCACCAGCGTCAGCGAGGAGGTGGCGTTGTCCCGGCGGAAACCGGTGGACTTGAGCTTGTGTCCGGAGTTGTGCGCCGGCCGGAAGTCGGCGACCGCCGCCGCCATGACCACCGCGTCGGCTTCCGGGGCGGCGGCGAGCATCTGATCGCGCATCTCGCGCGCCGTTTCCACGCGGACCACCTCCTGACCCGGCGGAGGGTCGAGGTCGGTCGGTCCGAGGACCAGCGTGACGTCCGCGCCGCGGCCGGCGGCGACCTCCGCCAGCTCGAAGCCCATCCGGCCGGACGAGCGGTTCGTCAGGTACCGCACCGGATCGATCGGCTCGCGGGTCGGACCCGCGGCGACCACGACCTTCCGGCCGGCCAGGTCCTGGCGCGTGGCCGTCTCCTCCAGCGCGTGCTCCACCGCCTCCACGATCTCGGGAATCTCCGCGAGGCGGCCCGGCCCGAGCCAGCCGCAGGCGAGCTCCCCCTCCCCCGGCTCGATGACGGTCGCACCCCGCTCGCGAAGCGTCCGGAGGTGTCCCCGGGTCGCCTCGTGCGCCAGCATGTTGGTGTTCATCGCGGGCGCGATCAGGATCGGCGCCCGCACGGCGAGGTGGAAGGTGGTGAGGAAGTCGTCGGCGAGCCCGAGCGCCATCCGCGCGATGACGTGAGCGGTGGCCGGAGCCACGAGGAAGACGTCGGTCTCCTCGGTCAGCGAGATGTGCCGCACCCCCCCGGTCGGGTCCGGGCCCTCCCCGCCCGTTTCGCCGGGCACGGCGTCGGGAAACAGGTGCTCGAGGACCGGCTCGCCGGAGACGGTCGCCAGGGCGAGCGGCGAGACGAACTCGCGGGCGGCCCGGGTCAGGATCACCTGCACCCGCAGGTCGCGCTTCCGCAGCGCCCGCACCAGGTCCGGAGCCTTGTACGCGCCGATACACCCCGTGACCCCGAGAACCACCTTCTTCATGGACCCCCCATCTTAGAAGGGATGGCGCGCCGCGACGCCGCCCCCGCCCGGCACCCCCCCCCCCCGCCACTGGCCCCAACGGGTTGGAACCCCGGCGGGGGGCC
>VXWI01000009.1:8216-16630 GCA_009835985.1 Acidobacteriota bacterium
TTTTCACGCATATCCCGCCATCCGATACCATGCCTAGTCTGGGGGGCTGGTTTTTGTTTATAACACATGACACAACGGGTTGGAACGCCGGTCTGGAGACCGGCGTTCCAACCCGTCGCGTCCCCTAGCCCCGGACCCGCTTCACCAGCGCCGCGAGGTGCTCCACGGTGTCCTCCACCCGGTCGTTCGTGATGCGGTGGTCGTAGGATCCCGCGCGGCGCATCTCTCCCGTCGCGGTCTGGAGGCGCTTTTCCACCTCGCGACCCGACTCGCGGCCCCGGCCGCTGAGCCGCGCCTCGAGATCCTCGAAAGCCGGCGGCTCGATGAAGATGGTCACCGCTTCGGGCACCTGCTCGCGGAGCGCGTCGGCTCCCTGGACATCCACTTCGATGAGGAGATCCCCGTCCCCGCCGGCGCGGAGGGCTTCCTTGCTCGTGCCGTAGCGGTAGAGGTGCACCCAA
Organism: Acidobacteriota bacterium; assembly: GCA_009835985.1. Lineage (GTDB taxonomy): Bacteria > Acidobacteriota > Vicinamibacteria > Marinacidobacterales > Marinacidobacteraceae > Marinacidobacterium. Next base: position 8,678 of record VXWI01000009.1, read on the forward strand.
GCCCATTCCACGAAAGCGCCCGCCTCCACCAGCCGGTCGAATTCCCCGTCGGTGACGAAGTGGTAGTCCCGCCCGTCCTCTTCCCCGGCGCGACGCGGACGCGTGGTGTGGGAGACCGCGAACGACAACCCGGGGATCCGCGGCACCAGCTGCCGCAGGATCGTGGACTTGCCGACTCCCGACGGGCCGGAGACGACAAAGAGACGAGGCAAGGTCAGGAACCGACCGTCTCCCTGAGCGCCTGCCCCAGCCGGCGGATGGCTTCGGGAATGAGGTCCTCGGCAACGTAGCTGTACGAGAGACGGATCGAGACGCGCGCCACCGCGGAAGTCGGATCCGCGAAGAAGCAGTTCCCGGCCACGAACGCGACGCCGTGCCGCTCGATGGAGCCGAGCAGCAGCTTCTCCGTGTCGCAGTCCACCTCGCTCCACAGGAAGAACCCGCCGTCCGGCCGCAGCCACGGTGTGCGGCACGGGAAATCTGCGAGCGCGTCGATCATGGCGTCGCGCTTTCTCCGGTAGAGGTCCTGCGCCCGCTCCACCTGGGCGTCCAGCCCGCCGGCCTTGCCGTAGGCGAGCGCGAGTCGCTGGGTAAGCGCGCTCGAGCACTGGTCGGTGCCGAGCTTCAGCAACCCGAGGCGCTCGATGAGGCTCCGGTCCGCCGCCACCCAGCCGAGGCGGAGGCCCGGGCCGAAGATCTTCGAGAACGTGTGGACGAAGATCACCCGCTCGGGCGCGAGCGACTTGAGCGACGGCAGCCACTCCCCCTCGTAGCGGAGTTCGCCGTAGGCGTGGTCCTCGACGACCGCCAGGTCGTGGCGTTCCGCGACTTCCAGCACCTCGCGGCGCCGGTTGAGGCTCCAGGTGCGGCCCGTCGGGTTCTGGAAACTGGGTCCCACGTAGAGAACCCGGGGGGGACGGCCCTCCCTGGCCAGCCGCTGCACCGTGTCGTCGAGCGCCTCCGGGATCATCCCGGCGTCGTCGCTGGAGACCCCGACCGGAATCCCGGCAAGCTCGCGGCAGACCTGGAGCGCGACCATGTAGGTCGGGTCCTCGAAGAGCACGGGATCGCCCGGGTTCACGAGCGCGTTGAAGGCGTGCCGGATCCCCTCGAGTCCCCCGCTGCAGACGAGGATCTCGTCGGGGCCGCAGCGGACGCGCTCGATGCGGGCCATCCGCGTCGCGAGGTACTCGCGGAGTTCCGTGATCCCGGGGTTCGGCGAATAGTTGAGCGCCTCGGGGCCGTGATCCGTGAGGACCCGCGCCATCGCCTCCCGGGTCTCCTCGATCCGGAACACCCGCGGGTCGGGGAGCCCGCCCGCGAGCGAGATGATCCCCGGCTGCTCGGCGAGCTTCAGGATCCCGATGACCGCATCGGCGTCGGCGACCCGGGAGGCGGCGTCCGAAAAGCGCGTGTTCCAGTTCATCCGGCCCAAATCATCCAGCGATGACCTCCAGGCACAAGGTAGCCGACTCGCCCTCGACCTCGATCGCGCGCCGCTCGGCGCCGGGAAGCTCCCCGGCCACAAGCTCCACCGAGAGGGTCTCGTTCAGGAAGTGGGCCTCGCGTTCCCGGGCCACCGCGAGCAGCGAGCCGTCCCCGTCGGTCCCGGCGAGCCCGACCCGGATCCGCGCGACGTAGGGCAGGTCCAGGTCCTTTCGGAAGTTCTGGACGCGGTTGAGGAGTTCCCGGTAGCGGCCTTCGGCGAGAAGCTCGGGAGTCAGCACGGTGTCGAGGGCTACGGTCGCCAGCGGGCTCCCCGCAATGGCGCGGCCCTCCCGGGGGCGCGACTCGATCGCGAGGTCCTCGGCGTCGATGGTCACGGTTTCCCCGCCGGGAAGCTCAAGTCCGAGCGGTCCGCCGGCGAGTGCGTCCCGGGCCGCCCGGCCGTCGAGCGCGAAGATCGCCTTCCTCGCCGCCTGCATCCGGCGGCCGAGCCGGGGACCCAGACGCCGGAAGTTGGGCTTCACCACGAACTCGAGGTCGGCTTCCGGATCTTCGCGGAAGCGGACCTCGCCGACGTTCAGCTCGTCGGCGATCAGGTCGCGATGGCGGTCGAGCCGGGCCCGGAGCCCCTCTTCGGCCACCGCGACGCTCGCGCCCGCGAGCGGCTGCCGCACCCGGATCTCGTGTTCCTTCCGCACCCGGAGACCGAGCGAGGCGATCTCGCGGACGGCCGCCATCTCCTCGTTGAGTCCAGCGTCGAGGGGGAACTCGCGCCCCGGCCAGTCGGTGAGATGGACGCTCTCGGGCGCCTCGTTCCCGAACGGGCCGGCCACCAGGTTCCGGTGAATCTCCTCGGCGAGGAAGGGCACGAACGGCGCGGCGAGCTGCGAGAGCCGGACCAGGGCGTCGTAGAGCGTCCGGTAGGCGTCCAGCTTGTCCGCGCCGCGCCCCGCTTCCCAGAAGCGGCGCCGGCTGCGGCGGAGCCACCAGTTGGAGAGCGACTCGGCGAATGCGGCGAGCGAGCGGGCGGCGTCGTAGGCGCGGATCTCCTCGAGGCCCGCGGTGGCCTCGGCGGTCGTCTCCTCGAGGTGGGAGAGGATCCAGCGGTCCAGCGCGGGTCGCTCGGGGACGGGCCGCCCCCGGTCGGTGCGCGGGTCGAAACCGTCGATCTCCGCGTAGATGGTGAAGAAGGAATAGACGTTCCGGAGCTTCAGCGGGAACTCGCGGGCGGCGGCGCGCACGTTCTGCAGCGAGTGGCGCTTGTTGGCCCAGGGGGCGGCGCCGGCGAGGAAGAACCAGCGGAAGGCGTCCGCGCCAGCCTCGGCGAGCGTCTCCTCCGGCGGGGTGTAGTTGCCGCGCGACTTGGACTCCTTCCGGCCCTCGGGATCCGTGACGTGGCCGAGCACGAGGCATGACCGGTAGGGGTGGGCCCCGTCCGGGACCGGGAGGCCGAGGCGGCCGCAGGTGTCCTCGTCGAAGAGCAGCGTCGAGATCATCAGCAGCGAGTAGAACCAGCCGCGGGTCTGGTCCACCGCCTCGACGATGTAGTCGGCGGGAAAGGCCTTCTCGAACCGGTCGCGGTTCTGGTGCGGGAACCCCCACTGGGCGAACGGCATCGCCCCCGAGTCGAACCAGCAGTCGATGACCTCGGGGACCCGGCGGTACACCCCGGGCTCGCCCGGGTTCGTCCAGGTCACCTCGTCCACCCAGGGCTTGTGGACCAGCAGGTCGGGGTCGAGGTCCGGCCTCTCCTCTCGCGCCCGGTGGAAGGCGGCGAAGGCGTCCGGGTTCTTCGCCTCGATCTCGGCCACCGAGGCGGGCGCTTCCAGCCGGCCGGTCTCGTCGTTGATCCAGATGTTCAGCGGGGTGCCCCAGAAGCGCTCCCGGGAGAGCGCCCAGTCCACGTTGTTCCGGAGGAAGTCGCCGAAGCGGCCCTCCTTGATGTGCTCGGGGAGCCAGTTCACCGCGCCGCTGTTGACGAGGGCCGCGTCCTTCCGGGCCGTCGTGCGGATGAACCAGGCCGGCCGGGCGTACTGGATGAGTGGATCCTGGTCCGAACGCCAGCAGAAGGGGTACTCGTGGCGGATCGTCTCGTGGTGGAGCAGGCGGCCCTCCTCGCGGAGGCGGCGGACGATCGCCTTGTCGGCCTCCTTGACCCACTGGCCTTCGAGCCACGGAACCTCGCTGGTGAAGCAGCCGTCCGCCCCCACCGCGCAGGGAAGCGGGATCTCGCCGGTGTTCTCGTAGCCGGAGACCGTCTTCCGGTGCAGGTCGTGGTCCACCTCGCCGAAGGCGGGGGCCTCGTGCACGAGTCCGGTGCCCTGGTCCAGCTCCACGAAGTCGGCGGCCAGGATCCGCCAGAAGGCGGGGACCGAACCCCCGCCCGGCAGGCGGCCTTCGAGGGCGTGGTGCCGGTTCCAGAAGTCGTCGAAGGGCGGCCGGTAGCGGCGGCCGACGAGTTCTTCGCCGGGGAAGGTGCGGCGCACCGGGAGGGGACGGCCGAGTCGCCCGGCGAGGTCCTCCCGGAGCGCGGCGGCGACCACCAGCCGGCGCGTCTCGCCTCCCTCGGGCGTGTCCTCGACCTCCACGTAGTCGGTGCCGGGGCGGACCGCCGAGTAGAGGTTCGAGGGGAGCGTCCAGGGGGTGGTGGTCCAGACCACGAGCGAGAGACCCGGATCGTCCACCAACGGCAGCGTCACGTACACCGCGGGGTCGTCCACCTCGCGGTAGCCGAGTCCGACCTCGGCGGAGGAGAGGGCGGTGCCGCCCTGCGCCCACCACCAGACGACCTTCTCCCCGCGGTAGAGGAGTCCCTTGCGATGGAGTTCGGCGAGCGCCCACCAGACGCTCTCCACGTAGGAGCGCCGGTAGGTCACGTAGGCATGGTCGAGGTCCACCCAGTGCCCGATCCGGGAGGTCATCTCCTCCCAGTCGCGGATGTAGCGGAAGACGCTCGCCATGCACTTCTCGACGAACGGCCCCACTCCGTACTCCTCGATGCCGGCGCGGCCGTGGATGCCGAGGTCCTTCTCGACCTCGACCTCCACCGGCAGGCCGTGGGTGTCCCAGCCGGCGATCCGCTCGGCGTAGCGCCCCCGCATGGTGTGGAACCGCGGGAACACGTCCTTGAAGACGCGGGTGAGGACGTGCCCGTTGTGGGGACGCCCGTTCGCGGTCGGCGGTCCGTCGTGCCAGACCCAGGGCTCTCCGCCCGCGCGCCGCGCGACGCTCTTCCCGAAGATGTCCCGCTCCTGCCAGAAGGCGCGGGTCTCGTCCTCGACGGCGGCGATCTCGGCGACGGAGCGGGCGGGCCGGAAAAGGGTCACGGGGATTTCGGGAAGTGTCGCAAGGGTACGGCGAACGGTGCCGCCCGGGACCCCGGGAATCTAGCCGTTGCCTCCGGTCCGGCTCGATTGGCGGCGGTCGTTTCACGCCACCTCCCCGGCCTCCCCTGTCTGCTCTTCGGCTCTCGTACGGGCTTTGTTCCGTTACCGGCGCGGGTACGGAACGTGTCTGCGGAGACCCGGCCTCGGGCGGGTGGGCAATATGCCGCACAGCCGTGCGATTAGCAGCGCATACTGATCGAAATATCAATGGTTTGCATTCGATATAACAAGCGTGGTACAGGTTGCCCCGGGATGGACAGTGTCGCTCGATCGGGACGCGTCCGAATCCGGAGATCGGATCTGACCGAGGCTCGCGCAGCCCAGCGCGCAGCGCGGCGAAACCACTGGCGACTGAACCGAGAGCTCGTGGATGGGCCGGTTCACCCCGTCCACCTTGTCGGAGGCACCTGGGCGCTCGCGGCCCTGCTGCTCGCCGCCGGCTGCGGGACCGGGACCGACGGCAAGCCAGTCGCGCCGCCCACGACGCCGGCGCCGGCACCCGCGCCGCCGCCGCCCGAGGCCCCGGACATGCCCACCCGAGCGCGCGTGCTGGAGGTCGGCGAAACCTTCATCGTGTGGACTTGGGACCCCGTGGAGGACGCCACCGGCTACGAGGTCGATGTGGCTCGGGAAGGAACCCCGGCGGAGGACAGGCAGCGGCCGGTCCCCGTCGAGGAACCGCCGCATCGGAGTGACGGACTCACGCCGGGCACGACGTACCAGATGTGGGTCCGGGCAGTGCGCGAGACCGCCGGGGGCCGTGCGGTGAGCGACTGGACGAACTACATCGAGTGGTACACCTGGCAGGACTCTTCGGTCCCGTTGCCCGCCTGCACCGACCAGCGACACCGCGCCAAGAGCTACACGTTCGGCCATACGCAGGTGGTCTACGAGTGGCAGCACGACCGCCCCATCCGCTTCCGCATCGTGAAAGAACCCATCATCGCGGGCGGACTGCGAATCGGCCGGCCCAACTTTCTCGAAGAGGAAATCCTGGAGCCCCTCCGGGACATGGCCCGCCGCCTCGAAGAGCGCCTGGGCTACCCCATCATGGACTCCGACGCGCCGCCCGGCCGGGACGACTACACGGTGCTTGTGGAGTGGCGGGACCGCGTCTGGAGCCCCGGCTGGGGCGCCCCGGACTGTCCCGAGCACGTCGGCAGTCCCTGGAACGCTGGGCAGGAGCCCCCTGAGACGATCCTGAACCGCTACCTGTTCGACCCGGCGATCACTTGTAGGGGTTACCTCCGCGACCGCGACTCCGAGACGATCATCCACGAACTCGGGCACACCTTCGGCATGAACCACAGCCGGATACTGCAGCCCGAACTCCCGCCCCAGGAACTGTCCATGAGCGTCCCGCTGACCCGCATCATCGGGGGAGACAGCGACAACTTTCTGATGATCGAGGACCTGGACAACCTCGGGTGCGTGTTCCCGCACCCGGATTTCCCACGGTGATGCGCGGAACCTGCCCGCTCGCCGTACTGCTGCTCGCCGCCGCCTGCGGCACCGGCACCGACGGCAAGCCCGTCGCGCCCACCGCCCCGGAGCCGGCGCCGGCTCCCGAGCCGCCGGCCCCACCGCCGACCCCGGTACCCCCCACCACTCCGGAGCCGCTGAAAGCTCCCACGAACGTCCGGGTGTCCGCCCGCGGCGAGGACTTCGTCGAGTGGGCCTGGGACGCGGTGGAGGGCGCCACCGGCTACGAGGGCGACGCCTTCCTCGAAGCCTCCCCGGACACCGTGACCCGCTTCCAGACGACGGAGCCGACCTACCGATACGAGAACCTGCCCCCCGATGCGGAAGCGTCCATCTTCCTGCGCGCCGTCCGGGAGACCGCCGGTGGCCGCACCGAGAGCGAGTGGGCGGGACGCTTCTCCGCGTCCACCCTGGCTCCACCACCCCGGCCCCCGGTTCTGCGGGTGGTCGCGGAAGTATGGACGCGGCCCTCGGACGCGGGCGGCTATGCCGTCGGCGAGCGCATTTGGGTAGTGCTCCGCTCGTCGGAGAGCACCACCGTGGAGGGCTCGCCCCGGCTCGCCATCGAGATCGGCGAGCACGTCCGGTTGGCCGACTTCTCGCCCTGGGTCGAGGACGACTTTCCCCCGGAGCGCCCGTCGTGGTTGCAGCGGTTCGAGTACCGGGTCGCGCTGGACGACGCCGACGCGGACGGCATCAGTATCGAGGCCGACGCCCTCGACTTCTCGGAGGGGGCCTTTCTGAACGACGCGGGCGTGGAGGTTGAGGTTGAAATCCGGGCCGTGGGCCCGGCGCGGGACGCACCCGACCCGGTCGATCCCGGCCAACCCTTGGGCACCCAGCAGGTGCTCGGTGCGCCCGAGCCGAGGATCTGCACCGACGAGCGCGAACGCGCGCTTCGGTTCCACCCCGAGCGGGGCGGCCCCGTGGTGGTTAAGGAATGGGACGGAACACCGATCCGCGTCGACCTGATCCACAACTTCCCGGACTCGGTGACCGAGGCCGACGTTGCCGACCTGCTCGATGCCGTGGGCCTGCTGGCCGACAAGATCGAAGACCAGCTCGGCTACCGGATTCTGGAAGAGGGCGACGTGATCCCGGTCCCCGAAGGGATGCGGCCGGGCTGGAACGAGGACGGCACGGAGTTCTGGAACACCTGCCCGCTACCGCGGGAGCGCGGACAGATCCAGGGCTTCTTCATGGACCACATTGTTGACTGGCATCCGACATCCGACGGGCAGGCCCACCCTCCGTGCGGGGACTATGCCTACAACCGGCCCTTTGTCACGTACTGGCCGTGTCGGGGATGCGAAGACGAACGGACGCCAGACCCGTACAACCATTACGTCGACGGTCTGACCCATCACGAAATCTTCCACCTGCTCGGTTTCATACACACCGAAGACGACGAGCGAATCGCCCGTCGAGAGGGTGTCCCGATGACCTGGACACTGAGGGCGTCGCAGGGGCCGGGTGCCGAGGCGGTGTTGTGGCAGGACATCGACGCACTGCGCTGCATCTTCCCGGAGGGGGGGCGTTGACCCGAGCCTGGGCGCTCGCCACCCTGCTGCTCGCCGCCAGCTGCGGCACCGGCACCGACGGCAAGCCCGTCGCGCCGCCCACCACCCCGGAGCTGGCC
>VXWI01000087.1 GCA_009835985.1 Acidobacteriota bacterium
GGGACTTAACCCAACATCTCACGACACGAGCTGACGACAGCCATGCAGCACCTCTACCGGAGTCCCCGAAGGGAAGACGCTATTTCTAGCGCGGTCCCCGGCTCTTCAAGCCCAGGTAAGGTTCTTCGCGTTGCGTCGAATTAAACCACATGCTCCACCGCTTGTGCGGGCCCCCGTCAATTCCTTTGAGTTTCAGCCTTGCGACCGTACTCCCCAGGCGGAGCACTTAATGCGTTAGCGCCGACACGGCAGGGGTCAATACCCGCCACATCCAGTGCTCATCGTTTACGGCCAGGACTACCGGGGTATCTAATCCCGTTCGCTCCCCTGGCTTTCGCGCCTCAGCGTCAGTACCGGTCCAGAGAGACGCCTTCGCCTCCGGTGTTCCTCCCAATATCTGCGCATTTCACCGCTACACTGGGAATTCCACTCTCCCCTCCCGGACTCAAGTCTGGCAGTTTCCCCCGCAGTTCCACGGTTGAGCCGTGGGCTTTCACGGAAGACTTGTCAGACCGCCTACGCGCCCTTTACGCCCAGTAATTCCGAACAACGCTTGCCCCCCTCGTATTACCGCGGCTGCTGGCACGAAGTTAGCCGGGGCTTCCTCGTACGGTACCGTCAACTACCAAGGGTATTAACCTCGGCAACTTTCGTCCCGTCCGACAGGAGTTTACAACCCGAAGGTCTTCGTCCTCCACGCGGCGTTGCTCGTTCAGGGTTTCCCCCATTGACGAAAATTCCTCACTGCTGCCTCCCGTAGGAGTCTGGACCGTGTCTCAGTTCCAGTGTGACCGTCCGCCCTCTCAGGCCGGCTACCAATCGGAGCCTTGGTGAGCCATTACCTCACCAACAAGCTAATTGGCCGCGGGCTCCTCTCCAGACGCCAGGCCCCGAAGGGTCCCCAGCTTTGGTAGCCGATCTTGTGATCGGCCACGTTATGCGGAATTAGCTCAAGTTTCCCTGAGTTATTCCCCACCCGGAGGCAGATTACCCACGTGTTACTCACCCGTTCGCCGCTCTACTAGGGAACCGAAGTTCCCGTTCGCGCTCGACTTGCATGTGTTAGGCACGCCGCCAGCGTTGATTCTGAGCCAGGATCAAACTCTCCAGTTGGAAATCCGGAGTCTCCGAAGAGATCCCGGAAAGTGATCCACACCGGCGCCGGACGCCGTGGGACGAATCCCACGGATCACGGCAGTGCATCCCGAAGGACGCGGGGCCGGTGTTATTGAGTTCGACCTGTCTGTTCGAAAAAGATTTGAGTTTGCTCGCTTGACTGAGCTCGCTCTGCCTTGTTGAAAGTGAACCGGAATGCCCCGCAGGGCGAAGCGGGCAGTCTACACCCGCGCGGCGTTCAAGGCAATGCTGAGAATCTGGAGCGACGGGTCGGAGGTCAGGAACGCCCGGGGGTTCCCGGCCCAGCCTCGCGTCGGGGCGCCGGCTACGAGGCCGGCAAGACCCTGAGGAACCGCCGCTTGCCAACCTTCACCACGGCCCCGTCCGCCGGTGCCGCAAACGCAACGTCGCGGAGCACCCGTTCGCCGTCCAGCGATACGGCGCCCTGGCTCAGAAGCCGCCGGCCCTCGCCTCGGGACCGGGCGAGACCGGAGGAGGTGAGCAGGTCCAGCATCCGCATCGGGGACGACGCGGCAAACGAGGGCATCTCGTCCGGCGCCGTTCCCCGGGCGAAGACGGCCTCGAAGCGGTCCCGCGCCGCCTCCGCGTCCTCCCGGGAGTGGAAGTCGGAGACGATCTGGACGGCGAGGTCCTGCTTGATCCGCTTCGGGTGGAGCGTCCCGTCATCCACGCCGGCGCGCAGCGCCGCAATCTCTGCGGGCGTGCGGTCGGTCAGGAGCTCGTAGTAGCGATAGGTCAGTTCGTCGCTGATGGACATGAGCTTGCCGAACATTTCGTCGGGTGGTTCGGTGACGCCCACCGCGTTGCCGAGGCTCTTCGACATCTTCTCGGTCCCGTTCAGCCCTTCCAGCAGCGGCATGGTCAACGCCACCTGCGGTTCGAGTCCGTACTCACGCATGATGTGGCGACCCACCAGCAGGTTGAAGAGCTGATCGGTCCCTCCGAGCTCGAAGTCGGCCTTCATCGCCACCGAATCGTAGGACTGCGCCAGCGGGTACAAAAACTCGTGGATCGAGATGGGCTGCTCCCCGCGGAAGCGGCGGTGGAAGTCGTCGCGCTCCAGCATCCGGGCCACCGTATAGCGGGAGGCGAGCCGGATCAGGCCCTCCGCCCCCAGCGCCGAAAGCCACTCACTGTTGAAAGCGACGACGGTCTTCTCCGGATCCAGAATCTTGAAGACCTGCTCCTTGTAGGTCTCCGCGTTCTCCCGGATCTGGTCCTCCGTCAGTTGCGGGCGCGTCTTCGAACGGCCGCTCGGATCCCCGATCATCCCGGTGAAATCCCCGATCACGAACCACACCTCGTGGCCAAAGTCCTGAAAGTGCTTCATCTTCCGCATCACGACCGTGTGGCCGAGATGCAGGTCCGGCGCGGAGGGATCGAACCCCACCTTGACCCGGAGCGGCTCGCCTGACGCGACCGACCGCTCCACCTTGGCGCGGAGTTCCGGGCGCGGCTCGATGCGGTCCGCTCCCTTCTCGAGGAGCGCGATCTGCTCGGCGGCCGAAGCCTTACTGGGCATAGGTCGGCCTTCGCTCGGCCTCCGTATGGATCTCGGCGGCCGCCCGCTCCGCCGCTTCGGAGAGCAGGATCCGTCGTCCCTGGCGCCGGATGCCCCCGTCGAGGAGCAGCCCGATGGCGCGCGGATAGATCTGGTGCTCGAGGGTGAGGATGCGTTGCGTAAGGGTCTCGTGGGTGTCCTCGTCGTGGACGCGGACCGCCGCCTGGAGCAGAACCGGCCCCGTGTCCAGCGTCTCGTCGGCGAAGTGCACCGTGCAGCCCGCGATCCGCACTCCGTAGTCGAGAGCCTGGCAGGGAGCGTCGAGCCCCTTGAAGGCGGGGAGCAGGGAGGGATGGATGTTGAGCACCCGGTCCGGGAACGCGTTCAGCAGCACGGGAGAGACGATGCGCATGAAGCCCGCGAGGCACACGACGTCCGCCCGGTGCTGGCGCAGCAGCTCGACGATTTCGGCGTCGTACGCCTCGCGGTCGGGAAACGCGCGGTGGGAGAGCACCGCGGTCGGCACTCCGTAGCTCCTGGCGATCTCGAGGCCCCTCGCCTTGCTGCGGTTACTGAACACCAGCGCGACCTCGGCGTTCAGCGACCCGGTCTCGATGGCGTCCAGAATCGCCTGGAGATTCGAACCACGCCCGGAGATGAGCACGCCCAGGCGCCGCCCCGGCGTCTGAAGCGTTCGGATGGGTTCCGTAGTCATTGGAGGTGGCCCTGGTACCTCACCCGGGGCGGGTTGGCGGAGGCCGTCACTTCGCCAAGGCGAAAGGCGCTCGAGAGGGTCCCGAGGATGGCTTGCTCGTCGCGAGCCGCCACCACCGCGATGAGACCCACACCGCAGTTGAACGTCCGCAGCATCTCTACCTCGGCGATCCGCCCGGCATCGGCCAGCAACCGGAAGAGCGGGGGAAGGCGGAACGAATCAAGGTTGACCTCGGCGGACGTGCCTCGGGGTAGGACCCGGGGAAGATTGTCGCTGATTCCGCCGCCGGTGATGTGGGCAAGGGCGCGCAGGCTCCGGTGGCGCAGCAGCGGGCGGAACTCCGGCAGGTAGCAGCGATGCGGCGCCAGCAGGGCGTCCGCCACCGTGACTTCCAGTCCCGGCAGGAGGTCATCGATCGCGAGTCCCAACCGCTCGAACACGATGGCGCGCGCCAGCGAGTAGCCGTTCGTGTGGAGTCCGGACGAAGGAAGACCGATGAGGACGTCGCCGGGGACCGCCGAACGGCCGTCCAGGATGCATGCTTCCTCGACCACCCCGACGATGGTCCCCGCGAGGTCGTAGTCGCCGCCCGGATAGAACCCCGGCATCTCCGCGGTCTCGCCGCCGAGCAGCGCCACCCCGAACTCCCGGCAGGCGTTCACGATCCCGCGAATCACCCCCTCGGCGACTTCGGCGTCGAGCCGTCCCATGGCGAGGTAGTCCAGGAAGAAGAGCGGTTCGGCGCCCTGGACGAGGATGTCGTTGATGCAGTGCGAGACCAGGTCGTAGCCGGGGACCTCGTGGCGTCCGGCGTCCCGGGCAACCCGCAGCTTCGTTCCCACCCCGTCCGTCGAGGCCACGAGCACCGGGCGCTCGAAACCGGCCGTGTCCAGCCGGAACAGGCCCCCGAAGCTGCCCACGTCGCTCAGGACCTCGGGCCGGCGCGTGCTGGCGACCAGCGGACGAATGCGGTCGAGGGCGCGGTCGGCCTCGTCGATGTCCACGCCGGCGGTCCGGTAATCGAGACCGCCGGCCCGGGCTTCGCGGTCAGGTCCGGACATGCCGGTGGATTATCGCCGCCACGCAACATCGTCGGGCGGGTACTGCCGGAGTCCGGCGCAAATCACGTTGTTGCCCGCACCGTCCTTGCTCGCGTCGCGAATAATCCGCAGACCATGACTTCAGGAGGCCCCACCATGCGCAGGCTCTCGCTTTCTCTTCTGATCGTGTTGGTCGCCGCCGGCGCCGGCGCCCAGGACCACGCCAAGATCCAGAAGGACTTCCCGGCCGAGGAGTTCATCGAGCGCCGGGCCCGAGTGATGGAGGCGATCGGAGACGACGCCATCGCCATCGTCCAGGGCGCACCCGCCGCTCCCGGGTTCATCGTGTTCCGGCAGTCCAACGAGTTCTACTACCTGACCGGAATCGAGGTCCCGCACTCCTACCTGTTGATCGACGGCAGGAACCGGCGCTCGCTCCTCTTCCTGCCCCGCCGTGACCCGCGGAAGGAACGCGGCGAGGGACGGATGCTCTCTGCCGAGGACACCGAGGAAGCGATGGCCGCGAGCGGCGTGGACCAGGTCTTCGCGATCGACCAGCTCGCCCGCCAGCTCTACGGATTCGCCCTCCGCCCGCCCTCCCCGACCCTCTACACCTTCATGAGCCCGGCCGAGGGGCGCAAGCAGAGCCGGGACGAGAACCTGATCGGTCACGCCCAGCATGTCTCCGATCCGTGGGACGGCCGGGCCTCCCGGGAGGGCGCCTTCGTCGGGAGGTTGCGCGAGCGCTACCCGCAGTTCCCCATCGCCGACCTGACGCCCATCGTGGACACCATGCGGCTCCACAAGTCGCCCCGCGAGCTGGAGTTGATCCGGCGGGCGAGCGAACTGGCCGGGATGGGGATGATGGAAGCGATGCGCTCGACGAAACCCGGCCTCTACGAATACCAGCTCGACGCGGCGGCCTACTACATCTACCGGATCAACGGGTCGCAGGGCGAGGGGTACCGCTCCATCACCGCCACCGGAACGAACGCCTACTTCGGGCACTACTACCGGAACGACGCCGAACTGAAGGAGGGCGAGCTGATCCTCATGGACCACGCCCCCGACTACCGCTACTACACGAGCGACATCGCCCGCATGTGGCCGGTCAGCGGCGTCTTCACCGAGGACCAGCGCAAGCTCTACACCTTCATCGTGCGCTACAGCGCGGCGCTCCTCTCGCGCCTCCGGCCGGGAGTCACCCCCGACCAGGTGATGGACGGCGCCGCCGAGGAAATGGAGCCGGTGATCGACGAACTCGGGTTCACCAACCCGCTCCACGAGAAGGCGGCCCGGGAGGCGCTGGTCTTCAGGGGGCACCTGTCGCATCCGGTCGGCCTGGCGGTCCACGACGTGGGCAGCTACCGCGCCCGCCCCTTCGAAGCCGGACTCGTATTCGCGCTGGATCCCATGCTCTGGGTCCACGAGGAGCGTCTCTACGTGCGGATGGAGGACGTGGTCGCGATCACCGAGAACGGCGTCGTGAACTACACCGACTTCATGCCGCGCACGGTGGACGAGATCGAGGCCTTCATGCGCGAGGAGGGTGTCCTCCAGCTCACCCCGCCGGACCCCGGCACCCCTCCGCCGCCGCCACGCTGATCCGGGAGCGCCGCCCGGTGCTCCCAGCGCATCCCGACGTCCCCCGGATGGCCAAGGGACTGACATGACACGGGAACGCGTGAACTTCCTGTTCCTGAACGTCGGGCACTTCCTGGATCACCTGTTCATGCTGATCTTCGCGACGGTCGCGGCGCTCCGGCTCGCGGAGGAGTGGGGAATGAGCTACGCGGCCCTCATTCCCTACGCCACCCCGGGTTTCGTGGCGTTCGGGCTCGGTTCGCTGCCGTCCGGCTGGATCGCCGACAGGTGGAGCCGCGAAGGGATGCTGATCGTCTTCTTCGTCGGGATCGGAGCGAGCTCGATCCTGACCGCCCTGGCCGGCTCGCCGATCCAGATCGCGTTGGGACTCCTCGCGGTCGGCGCTTTCGCCTCGATCTACCACCCGGTCGGGCTCGCCATGGTCGTGCACGGGCGGCGGAAGACCGGCGTTCCGCTCGCGATCAACGGGGTGTACGGGAACCTGGGAGTCGCCGTCGCGGCATTGCTCACGGGGTACCTCATCGACACCGGAGGCTGGCGCCACGCGTTCGTGGTGCCCGGCGCGATCTCGATCGGGATCGGCGCCGCCTACGCGGCATTCGTGTGGGAAGGCCGGAGGTCCCGAATCGGTCTGCCGGATGGATCCGCCTCCGCCCCGGAGACCACCGCCAGCGCGTCTGCGATCGACCGCGCCACGTTCCGGCGGGTACTGACGGTCATCGTGTTCACCACCGCCATCGGAGGCCTGAACTACCAAAGCACCACGTTCGCCCTCCCCAAGATCTTCGACGAGCGGCTCACCGAACTCGCCGGCTCCGCGACCGCGGTCGGAGGCTACGCGTCCCTCGTGTTTGCGATCGGAGCGCTGGCCCAGCTTGTGGTCGGCCACCTCGTGGACCATCACTCCCTGCGCACCGTCTTCCTGTTCGTCGCGGGGCTGCAGGCGGCGTTGTTCGCGCTCATGGTCCAGCTCGCCGGAATCGCCGCCCTGGTCGTCGCCGCCGGGTTCATGTTCGTTGTCTTCGGGCAGATCCCGATCAATGACGTCCTCGTGAGCCGGATCACGACGAGCGCGTGGCGAAGCCGGGTCTATGCCATCCGCTACCTGATGACGTTCTCGGTGATGGCCTCCGCCCTGCCGATCATCGCCGGGATTCACGCCGCCCGGGGATTCGGCGCGCTCTTTGTCGTGATGGCGGTGGCGGCGACGGGCATCTTCGCCGCTGTACTGCTGCTTCCGCGCGCCGGGGCGGTCGCGGGACGCCCGGTCAGCGGGCGAGGTTGATCGTGACCGTCGCGGGCGCGCCGTCTTCCGACAGGCCGTAGTACTCGAGCCGGAACTGGTCGCTCGCGTAGGCGGGGCCGCGCGGCGATCCCTCGTGGATCTGGCGCATGATGCCGACGTTCCCCAGTGAGAGGAGGTGTCCGGGGGCCAGTTGCTTCCCCGAGTCGCGGAGCTGATCGCGGAGCCAGCGGACGGCCGCGATGGGGTCGTACCACTCGGCCATGGAGCCCCCCTGGATGACCGCGTCGTTCTCGTCGAGAACCGCGTAGTCGAAGGAGCGGAGGCGCGCGAGCCATTCCGCGGTGGCCTCGATGGGAACCGGATCGCCGGCGAAGGCCCAGCGGGAGATCATGTTGGACACGATCATCCGGTTCACCGTGGCGGTCTCGGGGTCGTAGTAGGGATCGGGAATCTCGGCGAAGGGCACCACCGCGTCCAGCCCCGCCAGGATCTCGAGGTCGGTGTCGGCGGTGTTGATGGACGCGGCGCCGACCCGGAACGCGAAGTCCGCTTCCAGGAACCCCGCCGCGGTTTCGTCCACCCGGATCGCGTCGCCGTCATCCCGGAACATGCCCGAGAGGAGATGCGCTCGGATGCCGCCGGGCGGGAAGTTCGGATTCGGCGGGTTGGGGTCGTGGCCTCCGGTCTTGTAGCCGACCACCTCGCCCATCGGCAGGACCTCCACCATCGCGTCCTGCCAGCGGTACGCCTCGGCGAGCGGCATTTCGTGGACGAACCCGGTGAGCATGCGGAGGTTCACGAAGTCGTCGGCCATGGCCTCCACCTCGGCGCGGATCGCCGCGTCGGGGTCGGGTGGGGGGTCGTCAGCGGGTGTGCAACCGATAAGCGCCGCCAGGAACAGGCAGACGAACGAGAACAGGCGCGAACGGGAAGGTGATGTCTTCATTGGACTCCTCGATCCGCTGGGCAGCGGTCGGCGATTGCGGCCTTCACGGCTTCGAGGTGCTCCTCAGCCTCGCGGACCCTCTTGGCGTGGCGCCATTCATCGTCCCCCTGGTTGGAGCGGGCGTGGACATCCCCCATGAAGTCGCGTCCGTCCAGATCCGTGCCATCGCCGCCGAGCGTCCGAACCTTCCGCTCCGCGTCCTCGAGCTCGGCCTCCAGGGCCTCGCAGGTCATTTCGGGCGCGACCGCCGGCGGCTTCGAGCAGCCGCCGGCGATCGCGACGGCAGGAATGAGCAGGAGGGTGAGTCTGGTCATGGGTCTCCTCCGTCGGAGTCCGCCGTGTCTGCCGGCAAGATTCCGGCAGACCGGAGAAAACGCCGAGCCTACTGAGTTGGAACCACGGTCCCAAACGCGAAACGGGGGAGCCTCCAGCGAGGCTCCCCCGTCTGATGGTCCCGTCCGGCGGGCGCCGAAGCGCCCACCGGAGCAGGAAAGGTGCTTAGAACAGCAGCTTCGCGGTGAAGCGAATGATCCGCGGCGGCAGCACTCGCGACGGCTGCAGGTAGCGCGAGCCGAAGCCCGTGATCAGCGCATCCGCCTTCTGCGAGTTGAAGATGTTCGCGAAGTCGGCGCCGATCTCGATCCGCGCCTGGTCGATGTCGAACCCCTTGCGGAAGTTGATGTCGAGCAGGTCGGTGATCGTGTCCGTGCGCTCGTCACCACGCTCGTAGGCGTAGATGGACTCCGAACCCTGCACCAGCCCCGTGGCCCGCGCGGTGGAAACCAGCGGGTTGCCGGCCCGGGCCCGGTAGTTCCAGGCGATCTGGATGTCGAGCGGAGCGATGTAGCTGCCCGCCACGTTGAACACCCACGGCACGTCGGTCAGGACCGCGCCGTCGAGCCGGTTGATCTCCCGGTTCGGGTTGTTCCAGTCGGTCCCGTCGTACGGCAATCCGTGCGGAACGCCGCGGTGACTGGAGAAAGTCGCCCCTCCGAGCAACTGCCAGCGGTTCGAGAACCGCTTCTGGAGCTGGAACGCAACCCCGTTGTAGTTGGTCTGCAGCTTCTCGAGGTTGGTGATCGTGTTGTCCTGCAGACCCCGGTACGCCTCCTGGAGTTCGTACACCTCGTACGTCGCCTGGGGACAGGTCGCGCACGTGAAGCTGGTCAGCGTGTAGGCCGACGGCGGCCGCGCCAGGTTCAGACGCCCGAGAGAATCCCGGTGCTGGCGGCGGTGGTAGGTGGCGCTGAACGAGACCTCGGTGCCGAGGGTCATGTCCACCCCGAGCGAAATGTCGTCGCTGTAAGGGCGGCCCGAGTTCTTGTCATAGGGCGAGGCGCCAGCGCCCGAGAAACCGTTGAATTGGGAGAGATCCACTTCGGGGCTGTCCGCCAGCGTGCCGGACGGGCCGATGTCCACCAGCTTGTCGCCGTCGAGGTCGTTCCAGCCGACCCACGCGGAGCGGCCCGCGTTCGGGTTCGCGGCCCCGGAGAGCGCGTTCCCCATCTGCGTGTAATAGCGGCCCCAGCCGCCCTTCAACGCCGCTCGCCCGTCGCCGAAGAGGTCGTAGGCGAAGCTGAGCCGCGGCCCGACGTTCATCGGCCAGTCCGGGAATCCGCCGATCTCCGACGTCACCTCGAAGGACGCGTCGGTGAGCTGCTCCGAGATGGCGGCCCAGGTCCCAGCCGGGCTGCTCTGCACGGGGATGTAGCCGTAGACGCCGTCGAAGCGGACGCCGATGTTGAGTGTCAGCCGGTCCCCGATGGTCCAGGCGTCCTGCGCGTAGAGCGCCCAGGTGTTCAACCGCTCGTGGGACGTCTTGGGCGTCCTCGAGATGTTGATCCGATCGGGCACCCCATCGTTCAGTTCGCCGAAGGCGTCGCCACTCTTGAACTGGCGGCTCTCGATGTACTCGCGGGAGGCCTGTCCGCCCACCTTGAAGTTGTGCGAGCCGCCGGCAGTGTCGAGGTAGTAGGTCAGCGAACCGTTGAACTGGTTCCGGTGGTTCGGACCCCACGATTCGCCGCGCGGGTCCGCGTTGAAGAGTTCCGCCCGAACCGGGTCGCGCACGGCGATGTCGTTCTCCGTACAGCCACGGGCATCCGGATACTCGTCCACGGGAATGCCGCAGTACTCCGAGTAGAGGATGTAGGGGGTCACGCCCGTCATGCGCCCGAAACGCAGATCGAGGAGCGCCGCATCGCCGAGCACCCGGTTGTAGGAGGCGATGTAGTTGTCGGCCCACTGATCCTGGAAGCGCGCGAGCTCGTCGGCCACCGCGGTGTAGGGAGGGTCGCGCCGGTGATAGCGGTCCTTCCAGTTGCGCTGGAGCGTCACCGAAAGCCGGTCGTTGTCGGTGGCCTGCAAAGTGAACTTGCCGCTGAGGTTGCGGATCCGGTTGTCGTCGATCGGCTGCGGTCCGACATAGTCGGCCGGGGTGCTGACCTCCTGCTCGTGGATCCAGTCGCGGTAGGCGGTGAAGAACCACGCCTTGTCCCGGACGATCGGCCCACCGAGGGTGCCGTTGATGTCAAGCGACTTGGTGATGGGGGCCCCGCCCGCCTCGGCGGGTTCTCCCTGGAGATCCACCGCGTTCCAGAGCCCGATGGCATCGCCGCTGAACTCGTTGCCGCCGGTCTTCACGACCATGTTCATCAGCACGCCGCCGGTGTCGGACTCGGCCGTGTGCTGCGAGGTCTGGAAGTTGAACTCCTCGTACATGGAGAAGCCGTAGTACTGCATCGTCCAGCCGCCGGTGCTGCCGGGCCAGTTCACCTTGAGGCCGTCCACGCTGAAGGTCTGCATGGCCGCCGACGATCCGAACATCTCCATGCCGTACTGCTGCATGCCGTTACTGCCGCCGACGTCGATCCGGGTGGTCACCATGCCCGGCACCAGTCCGGCCATGACCCATGGGTTCCGTCCCGTCGGAACGGCTTCGAGCAACTCCTGCTCGATGTTGGTCTGCACGGTCGCGCTGCGCACGTCCACCACCGGCGCGTCGCCGGTGACGGTCACCGTTTCCTCGACGCCCGAGATCCCCATCGAGGCATTCACCTCGAGGGTGCGGGCCACGCTGAGCCGGACGCCTTCCTGCACCACCGTCTGGAACCCGGAAAGAGCGAAGCTGACGCTGTACTCACCCGGCGGAAGGGCCGGATGGCTGTACGAGCCTCCCGCTCCGGTGGTCGTGCTGCGGGGCGCGATCAGCGCGGGGCTGTTGACGGTGACCGTCACTCCGGGGAGGACGGCCCCCTGTTCATCGGTCGCTGACCCGGTGATCGTTCCCGTTTGCTGGGCAAACGCCGGGACCGTCGCAAGCAGCGCGAGCGCGACCAGGATTGCGGTCTTACGCATGAAGAACCTCCTCACGAGGCGTGGTTCGAAGGGCCGAGTCCGGGCTGCCGTGAGGCCCCGGAGAGAATGCGCGGTGGCCGGACGCTGCCGCCCCGTGAGGGCGCGCCCGCGTGCGCAGTTCGACCGGAAGAATGGAAAGGGTCAATTTGACGCACCGTATCACGCAAGTCCCATTCCCGCCTAGCACCCCCGTAAGCGCCGCCCACAAAGCAGGATAAATGGCCGTTTTTCAATGATGTACGGTCGAGCGAACGAGCGCGGAACGATGGCTTCCGTTCGGATTTCCGGTTTTCCGAACCGAAACTCCAACGAGTCGTAGTTTCCAGGCGGCTGTACTCGTTCTGCTGGCCGTGGTGGCGGCGGCTCGGGAACCGGGACTGGCCCAGCCGCTGCCGGAAGCACGGCGGCTGTTCCGGCAAGGGCGGCCGGAGGCGGCCGTCGCCGCCCTCGTCGAGCAGTGGCGGCCAACCGGAACTCGTCCGACGGGATCCGGCGACTGCGGGAAGTGGTGCGCGGCCCGTCCTGATCTCCCGCTGGTCAGCGTTGCGCCGTGCGCGGCGCGGAGCGCCGCGCGTGCCGGCGGAAGCCGGCGTTCCCGGCCGGTGGCGCTATCTGCCGGTTGGGGTGCCCCGGGGATGGGCTACCGGGGCCGCGGGTTGGGAACCGTGCGTTCGGATTCGCCAGCGCCGCCGATGTCGTCGGCGTCCGGTGGGCGGCCCATGAGGACGTTCTCGATGCGGACGAAACGGTTGTCTATCTGAAGGAAGCGGTTGTCCATCTGGAGGAAGCGATTGTCTATCTGGGCGAACCGCTGCTCCATGCGGTTCTCGAACCGGTCGAACCGATCGTCCATCTCGCGAAACCGGTTGTCCATGTCGGTCTGAAGGTCGTCAACCCGGGAGACCAGCGCGTTCACGGTCCCCGTCAGTTCCCCCACGTCGGCAACGCCCTTGGTCAGCAACCCCAGCACGAAGACCAGCAGTGCCGCTCCGCCGATCCTTGCCCAGACCGTCAGCATCGTCATTCGTGTCCTCCAACTCGGATTGCCGGACCATGATACCGCGCTCGCCTGCCCCAAAAAGACGGACAGACACGCGATTGAGTTCCTTGGGCGCTACTCGCGGCCGTGGGGGCCGCCGTGCCGGTCTGACGGCCGCTACCGCGAGGACCGGCCGGCGCTTCCTTCCCTAAAGGGTGCGCTTCGCGGCTTCGAGCTGCGACTTGATGTCTCCGGGGCCGCCGCGGACGCTGCGGCGGGCCACGGAGGCCCGGTAGTCCCAGACACTCTCCACGTCCTCGTCGAAGGCGGGAGAGAAGCCGCGCAGCGTCCCGAGGTCCAGGCCGGGCGGCTCGACGGACTTCCGCTCGCAGTGGGCGAACACCTCTCCGGCGACCCGGTGCGCGTCGCGGAACGGCAGCCCCCGTTCCACGAGGTACTCCGCGAGGTCCGTTGCCAGCAGATCCCAGGAGAGCGCGGCGCGCATCCGCTCCTCGGAGATCTGCATCGTCCCGACGGTGCCCGCGGCGACCGGCAGCGCGAGCCACAGCGTGTCCAGCGTGTCGAAGCACGGCTCCTTGTCCTCCTGGAGATCCCGCTGGTAGCCCGACGCGAGTCCCTTCCCCACGGTGAGGAGCGCCACCAGGTTGCCGATAAGCCGGCCGGCCTTTCCCCGGATCAGCTCGCAACCGTCCGGGTTGCGCTTCTGGGGCATGAGACTCGACCCCGTGGACCAGGCGTCGCCGAGGCGCACGAAGCCGAACTCGGCGGACGACCAGAGCACCAGGTCCTCCGCGAGCCGCGAGAGGTGCACGCCGAGGATGGCGCTCGCGGCCAGGAACTCCATCGCGTAGTCGCGGGTTCCCACGGCGTCCACGCTGTTGTCGAGGACTTCCGCGAGTCCGAGTTCGTCGGCTATGGCGTCGCGGTCCACCGGGTAGGGGTTCCCGGCGAGCGCGCCCGCGCCCATCGGCGAGGCGGACGCCCGCCGGCCGGCAGCCTCGAGACGCTCGCCGTCGCGCGTCAGCGCCCAGAAATGGGACAGCAGCAGATGGCCGAAGACCACCGGCTGGGCGCGCTGCAGATGCGTGTATCCCGGAACCAGGGTGTCCGCCGACTCCTCGGCCCGCGCGAGCAGAGCGGTCCGGACCCGGCCGAGTCCCTCGACCAGCGACGAGGTCGCGCTCACCAGGTAGAGCCGGAACTCCGTCTGGGAGAGGTCGTTGCGGCTCCGCCCCGTGGGGAGTTTCCGGGCCAGCTCGCCGATCTCGTCGAAGAGCAGCCGCTCCACCGCGGTGTGGATGTCCTCGTCGTCGAGGGGCGGCGGGGGATCGGCGCCGAGCACCGCGGCGACCCGGTCGAGTCCCGCGAGCATCCGCTCGAGTTCGCCGGCGTCAAGCACCCCCGCCCCCGCCAGGGCGCGGGCGTAGGCCTTGTTGACGCGGATCTCCTCGGCGTGCAGCCGGCGGTCGAAATGGACGGACTTCCCCAACTGGTCGAGCGCGTCGGCCGGCGGCGCGGCAAACCGCCCGCCCCAGAGCTTCATGACTCCTCGCCCGGCGCATCCGCGCCGGAAAGACGCCGGATGCGCTCGGGAAGGCCGAAGAGGCGGATGAAGCCCTCCGCGTCCGATTGCCGGTACACCTCGTCGGCGCCGAAGGTCGCGAAGTCTTCCCGGTAGAGGCTGTTCGGGCTCCTGCGCCCCACCGCCTGCGCGAGGCCCCGGTGGAGGCGCACCCGCACCGTGCCCGTCGTGTTGCGGTGCGCCTCGGCGAAGAAGGCGTCGAGGGCCTCCCGAAGCGCGGAGAACCACTTGCCGTCGTACACCAGCTCTGCGTAGCGAAGGGCCACGGAAGCGGCAAAGTGGTCGGTCGCCCGGTCGAGCGTGAGGCTCTGAAGGGCCGCCTTCGCCTCGTGGAGGATCGTGCCGCCCGGGGTCTCGTACACCCCGCGCGACTTCATCCCGACCAACCGGTTCTCGACGATATCCACCCGGCCGACCCCGTGCCGGGCCCCGGCCTCGTTCAGCCGGGTGAGCAGGGCGGCCGGGGCGAGGCGC
Source organism: Acidobacteriota bacterium (assembly GCA_009835985.1). Lineage (GTDB taxonomy): Bacteria > Acidobacteriota > Vicinamibacteria > Marinacidobacterales > Marinacidobacteraceae > Marinacidobacterium. Next base: position 14,604 of record VXWI01000087.1, read on the forward strand.
TCGCCGTCCACCGCGACCGGGACGCCGCTTTCGAAACCGACGTCCACCGACTCCGGGTCCGGCTCGGTGCGGTCCGGATTCCGGGTGATGCGATAGAGGCTTGCCGGCGGGGCGTTCCACGGATCCTCCAGGTCTTCGCCCTCGTGGCTCAGGTGCAGGAGGTTCTGGTCACGGCTGTAGAGATCGCCGGCCTTCTGTTCGACGGGCACGCCGTGATGCGCCGCGTAGGCGAGAGCGTCCTCCCGCGACCGGATGTCCCAGAGTCGCCAGGGGGCGATGACCTCGAGGTCGGGGGCGAGCGCATGAAAGGCAAGCTCGAAGCGGACCTGGTCGTTCCCCTTGCCGGTACATCCGTGGGCCACCGCGTCGGCGCCCTCCTGGCGGGCAACGTCCACCTGGTACTTCGCGATCGTCGGCCGGGCGAGCGAGGTGCCGAGCAGGTAGCGGCCCTCGTACACGGCGCCGGCCCGCACCGCCGGAAAGACATAGTTGCCCACGAACTCGTCGCGCAGGTCCTCCACGAACACCGCGGAGGCCCCGGAGGCGATCGCCTTCTCCGACGCGGCCTGAAGGTCCTCGTTCTGTCCCACGTCCGCGATGACCGCGAGGACTTCGGCGTCGTAGTTCTCCTTGAGCCAGGGGATGGCGCAGGAGGTGTCAAGTCCGCCGGAATAGGCGAGGGCAATACGTTTGGGCATGGCGATACGGGTCCGAATCCGGCGCGCGGAAGGGAAGAGGCGGCGGCGGGCTGCGCGAAAGCGGAGCAGCGCGAGGACCGGGAATTAACAGTCTGTGGCAAAAGTCACGCGGCATTCGAACGGCGATGCATCCCGGCTGAACCGGGCTGCTATGCAGCCCTCATTGTTGCGTTTCGGTCGGAATACACGCGGTATTCCTCCCTCATGCGCCTTGTCAGCCGGGCGCCTCGCCATTCTCGGTGCTCGCGCCACTTTCACCACAGGCTGTTAAGCCGGAGCGCGGAGAATACTGTCTCGTGACCTTCTGGCGGCGCAGGAAACCGAAATGGCCATCGGGGGAGGCCCGCTCCGGTCCGTTCGGCGAGCAGCGGTTCCGCGAGGTCCCGGAGCCGGATGCGCCGCCGGACGAGGAGTGGGCCGGTCCGGATCCGGAATCCGGGACCTACGAACCCTGGGAGAGCGATGAGTTCACGCAGCCCGAGGGCTCCGATGCCGGGGACTACGACCTGGAACCGGAGGAAGAGGACCGGCCCGGCGTCGTCCGGGGCGTCTTCTTCGGCCGGCCGGCACGGGGAGTGCCGGATACGGACGCCTCCCAGCCGCACGTCGTCTCCACCATCCTTTCGAAGAAGCCCGGCAGGGACGCCGCCCGGGCGGTCGCCTGGACGCTCGGGATCCTCGCGGTGGTGAGCGCGCTCTACTGGTGGGGGCCGCCGGGCTTCGCCGCGGCGCTTCCGGCGAGCGGCGAGACGGTGTTCGAACAGGGGGAGACCTGGCGCCTCCTGACCGCGATCGCGGCGCACGCCGACGCCATCCATCTGCTCTCGAACGCGGTCTTCCTCGCCTGGCTGATCTACCTCTCCTACGGGGCGTTCGGCCCCAGCCTCTATCCGTGGAGCGCGGCGCCGCTCTCGGCGGTCGCGCTCGCGGTGACGCTCGAGGGGTATCCGCCCAACATCCAGGTGGTGGGAGCGTCCGGAATGCTCTACCTGCTCGCCGGCGCCTGGCTGACGCTCTACGTGCTCGTGGAGCGCCGGCTCTCGGTGGCCAAGCGGATCGTCAGGGTGGTCGGGTTCTTTCTGGTCGTCCTCGTCCCGACCTCGATCCGTCCCGAAGTGAGCTACCGGGCCCACGGGATCGGATTGTTCTTCGGCATCTGTCTGGGACTCGCCTACTTCCTGGCCCGGCGGGACACCATCCGGGCCGGGGAGCGGTGGGAGTGGGATTAGCTGGAGCCTGCCGCAGGGGCTGGGTGGGGTTGGGACGTGCGCGGCGCGGAGCGCC
>VXWI01000045.1 GCA_009835985.1 Acidobacteriota bacterium
ACCCCCGCCCGAGCCGGCGCCGCCGCCGCGGGCGCTGCCGGAGGCGCCGGGAGACACCTGCGTGACCATCCACAGCGGCGAGTGCGTGCCCTCGCCGATGTACAACGCGATGGCGACGGAGCTGTCGGAGACGCACGCGGAGGACCCGCACTTCCTCAACCAGTGGGGCCTGTCGCACATCAACGCCCACCTCGCCTTCAGCCACGTGAACCTGCTGGAGGGTCCCGACAGCGCCCCGGGCGCGGGGATCACGATCGGCATCTTCGACACCGGGATCGACGTCGAACACCCGATGTTCGAGGGGAAGTACGTCTATGAGGAGTTCCTGGCGGGCGCCGAAGACGAGCTCGGCGACGAGGACTCTCACGGCACCGCGGTCGCCAGCGTGGCCGCGGGTGGGAAGACCGGAGACCCGAACGCTCCTCTCGGGGTCGCCTGGGGCGCCGATCTGGCGGTGTGGGCCATCCCGCTCGGCACGAGCGACGGGGTGTACCGGCCGATCTCGCTGGAAGCGCTCGCGAGCGTGGACGAGGCCACCGCGGAGGAGTTCAGCCACATCATCAACTGGCGGGACGGGGACCGGCAGCTCGACATCCTGAACATGAGCTTCGGCTACTCGGGCATCATTTCCCAGTACACCGAAGAGGACCTGCGGGCCAACTTCAGCGCGACGATCGCCGCGCTGGCCCAGGCCGGCCGCGAGGACAAGACGATCATGGTCTGGTCGGCCGGGAACTCGAACAACAACCGCTGCGGGACCGGCACCGAGAACTGTGTCAACAACCGGTTCGAGGCGATTTCCGCGTCGATTCTCCCGGGTCTCGTCACCTACATGGAGGAACTCCAGGGACACACCGTCGCGGTGGTGGCGATCCGGGAGTCGGACGGAGCGCTCGCGAGCTTCTCGAACCGCTGCGGCATCGCGGCCGACTTCTGCATCGCGGCGCCCGGGCAGGACGTTGCCGTCGCCTACTTCGGTCCCCTGGACGGCGAGGATGGGGTGCGGGGTTACGCGGAGTGGAGCGGGACCTCGTTCGCCGCCCCCATGGTCGCCGGCGGGCTCGCGATCATGAAGCAGCTCTTCCGGGACCAGGTCTCGAACGCCGAGTTGGTGGGCCGGCTCTTCGGCACCGCCGACAGCAGCGGCATCTACGCCGACCGCGACCTCTACGGCAACGGCCGGCTGGATCTCGGCGCCGCCACCTCGCCGGTGGGGCTCCTCGACGTGCCCATCACGACCGGGATGGCCACCATGGCGTCCGCCTCGCTCGGTTCCACCACGCTGCGCCTCGGGGCGGCCTTCGGAGACGGGGTGGCGGAAGCCTTCGACGGGGACGAGATCATGGCGCTCGACGACTACGGGTCGCCCTTCTGGTACGAGCTGGACAGCTTCACCGCGACCACCGACGGGCCGTCCATGTCGGCGCGGCTGAGGACCTTCATGGGTCCGGGATCCGGTGTGGCCGCCCTGGGCGGCGGGTCGGGGCGGACGGTCCACGGAGTCTCGGGCTCGGTGGTCCGGATGCCCACCGCGGCGGGGAACGGGCACCTGGCCCTTGCGGAGGGCGCGGTGGCGGTGAATGCCGCTCAGGGACGCGGTTTCTCGGCGATGGCCTTCACCACCGGGCCGCTCCGCCCGGCCATGCCGGCGGCCGGGGCGGCGCTCGCCTGGCGGCCGGGCGACCTCCCGGTGGGTCTGCGGGCCGGGTGGATCTCGGAACGCGAGACGATGCTCGGGAGCCTGGGGCAGGGCGCCTTCGGGAATCTCTCGGCGGGGACGGCGTTCGTCGGCTTCGACGGGAGCGTGGGCCTCGGCGGCTGGCGGTTCGGGGCCGGCGGCGAGTTCGGGATTGCGAACCCGGTGGCGCACGGCGGCATGATCCAGGAGATCTCGGCGCTCATGACCAGCACCTTCGCGGTCCACGCGAGCCGGGGGTTCGAACGCGCGGGGTCTCTCAGCTTCTCGCTGTCGCAGCCGCTCCGGGTGGAGAACGGCTGGGCGGCGCTGACGGTGCCGTCGGCGCGGACGAAGGCGCGGGAGGTGGTCCACAGCGCGCTCCGGGCCGACCTGGCGCCGGGCGAGCGGCAGCTCGACTTCGCGGCGCAGTGGAACCGGACGCTGCCGTTCGGGGAGCTGCGGCTGGGGGCGATCTGGAGCCACTGGCCGGGGCACCGGGACGTGCTGGGGCCGCAGGTGGCTCTGCTTTCCGGGTGGCGCTGGACCTTCTAGGCGGACTTGGGGCCGGCGGCTGCGCCGTGAGGTTGGGTAGGGGTCGTGACGTGCGCGGTGCGGAGTACCGCGGTGCCGGTCTGGAGGCCGCTACCGCGAGAACCGGCCAGCGTTCCAAGCCGTCGTGCGACCGGTTTGTTTACAGTGTCACGCATGGTCTTCGTCCGCTCCCTGCTGCTCCTGCTCGTCGCCGCCGTCCTCGGCGGCTGTTCGTCGCGCTCCGAAACCGTCCCGGCGCCACCGCCGCCACCCCCGTGCGTGCCCACCCACGCGGGCGACTGCGTTTCGGCGGCGCAGTTCGGCGCCATGGCGGAGGAACTGGCGTCCGAGTACGCCGAGGACCCCCACTTCCAGAACCAGTGGGGCCTTGACAGCATCAACGCGCAGACCGCCTACGCGAATCTGAACCTGTTGCTCGGTCCCGACGCCGAGCCGGGAGCCGGCGTGACCATCGGCTTCGTGGACAGCGGCATCGACGCGGAACACCCGGTGTTCGCGAACAAGTCGGTCTACTTCGAGCCGTTGTTCAGCGCCGAACCGGAGACCGGCGAGGACGGCGCCTCCCACGGGACGGCGGTAGCGAGCGTCGCGGCAGGTGGCAAGTTCGAGGGAACCCCCATTCACGGTGTCGCCTGGGGCGCCGACGTCGCGATGTGGTCCATCCCGCTCGGGAGCGGCGGCGGTCTCTTCGAGCCGATCACGCTCGAGGAACTCAGCGATTCCGACGCCGGCTTCGCCTACATCTTCCAGACGGCGTTCGCCTGGCGCGACGCGGGGAACCGGCTCGACATCCTGAACCTGAGCATCGGTTTCGACGGCTTGATCGAGCACTACGGTGCGGAAGACCTGCGGGCCGCCTTGCCGGAGATGGTCGCGGCGCTGGCCCAGGCGGGCGCCGACGAGAAGACGATCCTCGTCTGGTCGGCGGCGAACGCTCACGGCGACCGCTGCGAGGCCGGCGTTCCGGGCTGCGTGAACGGGCGCGTCAACGCCACTTCGACCTCGATCACCGCCGGGCTGCCCGCCTATTTCCCGGAACTCCGGGGACATTCCGTCGCGGTGGCGGCGCTGAACCCCCACGACCAGGCCGTCAGCTCCTTCTCGAACCGCTGCGGGATCGCCGCCGACTACTGCATCGCCGCGCCCGGTTTCGACATCCGGGTCGCCTACTTCGGACCCCACCAGGGGGAGGTCATCCGGGGTTACGCCACCGGCGGCGGGACCTCGTTCGCCGCTCCCATGGTCTCCGGGGGGCTCGCGATCATGAAGCAGCTCTTCCGGGACCAGCTCTCGAACGAGGAACTGGTGAGCCGGCTCTTCGCGACCGCCGACAGCAGCGGCATCTACGCCGACCGGGAGATCTACGGCCACGGCCGGATGGACCTCGGCGCCGCCACCTCCCCGGTGGGGGTGCTCGACGTGCCCCTCGGCACCGCGCTGGCCACCCGGGCGCACGCGTCGCTCGGGTCCACCGGGCTGCGCCTCGGCGCCGCCTTCGGGGACGGGCTGGCGGAGGCGTTCGACGGGGACGAACTCATGGCGCTCGACGACCACGGGGCGCCCTTCTGGTACGAGATGAGGGACTTCGCGGCGACCACGGACGGGCCCTCGATGTCCGCACGGCTCCGGACCTTCCTGGGGCCGGGAACGGGCGGCCTGACGGCGGGCGGCGGTTCGGGCGGCATGCCCGGCGCCATGGGGACGACGGCGGGGATCGTCCGCATGCCGACGGCGGCCGGGAACGGCCACCTGGCGCTCGCGGAGGGCGCGGTCCAGGTGGGCGCAACCGAGGCGGGAGGGCTTTCGGCGACGGCCTTCACGACCGGGCCGCTGCGCCCCGCCATGCCGGCGACCGGCGCGGCGCTGGCGTGGCGGCCGGGGTCGCTGCCGGTCGGGCTCCGCGCCGGCTGGATCTCGGAGCGGGAGACCATGTTGGGCAGCCTGGGGACGGGAGCGTTCGGCGGCCTGTCGGCGGGGACGGCGTTCTTCGGCTTCGACGGGGGGATGGACTTCGCCGGGTGGACGCTCGGGGCGCACGGGGAGTTCGGGGTGGCGAACCCGGCGGCCACGGGCGGGCTGATCCAGGAGATCACCCCGCTCGCGACAAGCACGTTTGCGCTGTACGCGAGCCGGGGGTTCGCGCGGGCGGGTTCGCTCGGCTTCTCGCTGTCGCAGCCGCTCCGGGTGGAGAACGGCTGGGCGGCGCTGACGGCGCCGTCCGCGCGGACAAAGGCGGGCGAGGTGCTCTACCGGTCGTTCCGGGCCGATCTCGCCCCCGGAGAGCGGCAGCTCGACCTCGCAGCGCAGTGGAACCGGGCGCTCCCGCTCGGGGAGCTGCGGTTGGGAGCGGTCTGGAGCCACTGGCCGGGCCACCGGGAGGCCCTGGGCTCGCAGGCGGCGGCGCTGGCCGGCTGGCGCTGGGTGTTCTGAGGAGACGGTGAGGATGGAGGGCCGCTATGGCTCTATGCTGCCGTCAAAGGCGTTCGACAACATGGCAGTTCAGATCACCGTACGGAACGTCGCCGAGTCTGTGAGAAACGAGTTGGCGGCGCGTGCCGCACTGCGCGGCCAGTCGATGCAGGACTTCCTCCGGGGCGAACTGGAGCGGATTGCGTCCCGCCCGTCCGTGGACCTCTGGCTTGAAGGCGTACGCCGGCGCAAGGACGCGGCCGGAACCCGCGTCGCACGCGACCGCATCCTGGACGCTCGGGATTCGGACCGGTAGGAGTGGTCGTCGGCGACGCCCCACGGATCGTAGTCGGGCCTCGGGACGCGGTTTCCGGCCCGGGAGCGGGCTAGCCCGTCACGGTCGGGAGCCGTGTTCCCGGTCCGCCTCCTTCCGCTCACCGCCGGCGGAGTCCTGTTCGCCTCCTCTCTGCTCGCCGACCAGACCCCGGGACTCTCGCCTGCCGACCCCGCCGCGGAAATCGCCGCCGCCGAGGCGGCGGGGGCGCAGTTCCTGTTCGACTACGACTTCGAGGACGCGCTCCGGACCTACCGGGAGTTGGGCGAGCGGTTCCCGGAGCATCCCAGCGGGCCCTACCACGTGGCCGTCATCACCTGGACCCGGCTCGCACAGCGGAGCAACGCGGTCCGGGGGCCCAGCCTGCGGAACGACCGGTTCTTCTCGCAGGACGGGCGGCCGGAGCCCGGCTCCGGAGAAGAGGCGGCCTTCCGCGAGCACCTCGAGGAGGCGTACCGGCGGGCGGAGGCCCTGCTCGAACGCGATCCGGACCACCCGGAGGCGCTCTACTACCGCGGCGCCGCCGAGGGCCTCGAGGCCGGGTGGGCGGTCATCGTGGACCGCGCCTGGTTCCGCGCCACCCGGTTGATCCGGCGCGCGGTGGGCCGCCACCGGCGGCTCCAGGAACTCGATCCCGGCTTCCGGGACGCCTACGTGATCCCCGGGACCTACGTCTACTCGATCGCCCGGCTGCCGCGGGCGCTCCGGATGATCGCCTTCCTGTTCGGGATGCGCGGCGACCTCGAGGGCGGGCTGCGCGAGATTCGGCTCACTGCCGACGAGGGCCGGCGGGCGCGCTGGGGTGCGCTTTGGACCTACGAGCTGCTGATGCAGCGCGAGGGGCGGGAGGACGAAGCGCTCGAAGCGGTCCGGCGGCTCCGGCGCCAGTTTCCGAAGAACCCCGACTTCGCGCTCGACGAGATCACCGTCCTGACGGCGCTCGGGGAGTTCGAAGCGGCCGTGGAGCTCGGGGAAGCGGTCCTGGAACGCCGCGAGGCCGGGTTCGGGAACTACCACCTGGTGCTGCCCGGCCTCGCCGAAGCGGGGCTCGGGGAGGCGCTCCTGTTCGGGGGGCGCTGGGCGGACGCCGAGGCCGTCCTGAGCCGGGGTCTCGAGGCCGATCCGAGCCCCGAGGTGCGGGCGAACCTGCTCCTCCGCCGGGCGAACGCCCGGGACGGCGCCGGGCGGCGGCCCGAGGCGCTCTACGACTACGGCGAGGTCATCCGGATCGACGCGGACGACGTCCTGAAGGACTGGGCGCACGCGCTCCGCCAGGCCCCGTGGCCGGACGCCGCGCCCGCGGGTTCCCATCCGATGCGGTAGGAGAGCCTCGGAGCGCCGGCCTCCGGCCGGCATCGCCGGCCCCCACCGGGAGGACTGGCCGCAGGGAGGCGAAACGCATGCGACGCCAGGGCCTCGCGGCTGTTGGCCAGCCACGCGACGACCCGCGTGCCACACTCCCCGGCGCCCGTGGTCCGCTACGCCCTCCGCCTGGTCGCCGCCGGGGCGGTCCTGTCACTTGCCCTGGCGGGCGCGGCGGGGCAGCCCGGCGCGGCGGGGCAGCCCGGCGCGGCCGACTCGGCCGAGGAACTCGCCGCCCTCGAGACGGCCGGCTCCCAACTGCTCTTCGACTACGACTTCGACGAGGCCATGGAGCACTACGCGCGGGTCAGCGAGCGCTACCCGGAGCACCCCACCGGCCCGTACAACCTCGCCACCACGGTCTGGACCCGGCTGGCCCAGCGCAGCAACGGGATGCGCGGGTCGAGCCTCCGCAACGACCGCTTCTTCTCCCAGCAGGGCCGTCCGGACGCCACGCCGAGGGAGGAGGCCGCCTTCCGCGAGCACCTGGAGGAGGCCTACCGGCGGGGCCGGACGCTCCTCGAACGCGATCCCGACGACGTGGAGGCTCTCTACTACCTCGGCGCGACCGAGGCGCTCGAGTCCGGCTGGTCGGTGATCGTGGACCGGGCCTGGTTCCGGGCCGCCCGGCAGATCCGGCGCGGCGTCGGCCGCCACCGCCGGGTGCAGGAACTCGACCCCGGCTTCCGGGACGCCTACGCGGTCCCGGGCGCCTACGACTACGGGATCGCCACCCTGCCGCGGCCGCTCCGCTGGCTCGCCTTCGTGTTCGGGATGCGCGGCGATCGGGACGGGGGGCTCGGCGGCGTGCGGATCACCGCGGACGAGGGCCGGCGGGCCCGCTGGGGCGGGTTGTGGACCTGGGCGCTGCTGATGCAGCGGGAGGAGCGGGAGGACGAGGCGCTCGCGGCGATCCGGCGGCTGAACACCCGGTTCCCCAAGAACCCGGACTTCGTGCTGGACGAGGTCAGTATCCTGACCGCCCGGGGTGATTTCGAGGCCGCGCGCGAACTCGCCGAACGGGTCCTCGAACGCCGGGAGGCGGGCTTCGGGAACTACCGGCTGGCGCTGCCGGGGCTCGCCGAGGCCCGGCTCGGCGAGGCGCTGCTGTTCCAGGAGCGCTGGGAGGAAGCCGAGGCGATGTTCAGCCGCGGTCTGGCCGCCGAACCGAACCCCGAGGTGCGGGCGATCCTGCTCTTCCGGCGCGGGAACGCCCGGGACGGCGCGGGGAACCGCGGGACGGCGCTCACCGACTACGGACGGGTCGTCCGCGACGATGCCGACCAGGTCCTCGGCGAGTGGGCGGAGGAGCTGCGGCGGGCTCCCTGGCCGGACGCGGCCCCGGAGGGATCGCACCCGGTGCGGTAGCGGGCTGGCTGAAGCCGGCGATCCAAGCCGGCGGTGTCATCACGGCTGTTGGTCAACCCGTGATGCGCTTACCGTGGGAGCATTCGTTCCTATAATCGCCCGGATGTCGCTCCGCCGCACCCCGCTCCACGCGTTGCACAAGGAACTCGGCGGCCGGCTCGTCCCGTTCGCCGGCTGGGAGATGCCGGTGCAGTTCGGCGGCGTGGTTTCGGAGCACCTCGCGGTGCGGCGGCAGGCCGGGCTCTTCGACGTCAGCCACATGGGCGAGCTGCGGGTCAGCGGGCCGGACGCGCTGCCGCTCCTTCAGCGGCTGACCCCGAACGACGTCTCCCGGCTGGTTCCGGGCCGGGCGCAGTACTCGGCGCTCACCACCGATTCGGGCGGCTTCGTGGACGACATCATCGTCTACCGGCGCGGGGAGGAGTCCTTCCTGGTGGTCACGAACGCCGCCAACACCGCCCGGGACCTCGCCTGGATCCGGGAGCGGGGCGGGACGGCCGCGGAATGCGTGGAGGACCTGAGTGACGAGACGGCGTTGCTCGCGCTCCACGGGCCGCGCGCGCAGGCCATCCTGCAGACGCTGACCGATCTGGACCTGACCGCGGTCCGCTACTACCGGTTCGCCGAGGGCGAGGTCGCGGGGGTCCCGGGGACCGTCGCCCGGATGGGGTACACCGGGGAGGACGGTTTCGAGATCATGGTGCCGGCCGACCGGGCCGAGGAGCTCGCGCGGCGGCTCTTCGACGCGGGGGCGCCGGAGGGACTCGTTCCCACCGGGCTCGGCGCCCGGGACACCCTCCGGCTCGAGGCCAAGATGGCCCTCCACGGGAACGACATCGACGAGGACCACTCCGTCGAGGAGGCGGACCTCGGCTGGATCGTGAAGCCCGACAAGGGCGAGTTCATCGGCCGCGACGTCCTGGTGGCCCAGCGCCAGAACGGCGTCACCCGGAAGCTCGTCGGCTTTGAGTTGCGGGACCGGGGGGTGCCGCGCCACGGCTATCCCATCGTGGTGAACGGCGAGCCTTTCGGCGAGGTGACGAGCGGGGGCCACGCCCCCTTCCTGAAGAAGAGCCTCGGGCTTGCCTATCTGCCGGCGGATGCCTGCGAGCCGGGCCAGGCCTTCGAGGTGGTGATCCGGGGGCGTCCCGTCCCCGCCGAGGTGGTGCCGACGCCGTTCTACGTGCGGCCCGGCAAGAAAAAGAAGAAGAAGAAACGCGCAGCGGCGGCTGCCGTCTGACCCCGGAGGACCCTCCCGGAGACACGATGATCCCCGACGATCTCTACTACAGCAAAGAGCACGAATGGCTGCGCCTCGAAGGGGACGGCTCCGCGACGATCGGCATCACCGACCACGCCCAGCAGGAACTCGGGGACATCGTGTACGTCGAGCTTCCCGACCCGCACGCCGCCCTCGAGGCCGACGACGTCATGGGCAGCGTGGAGTCCGTGAAGGCGGTCTCCGAGATCTTCTGCCCGGTGGGAGGCACGGTGACCGAGGTCAACGAGTCCCTCGAGGACGCTCCCGAGGTGGTCAATTCGGATCCCTACGGGGAGGGATGGCTGATCCGGCTGCGGTTGGATGATGCGGGCTCGCCCGCGGCGACGATGCTCTCGGCGGGGGCCTACGAAAAGCACGTCGCGAGCGAGGAGTAGGGGCTCGGGCCCCCACCGGGAGGACTGGGGCGATGCCGGCCGGAGGCCGGCGCTCCGACTTACCTTCTACCCGATCCGCGTCACGCGCGTTTGCGGGGGAGCGCTCCACCGAAGTCCGGGGGTATGGCGACCGTCCGGGGGTCCCTCTCCGGGCCGGTGCGGAACCCCGGACCAAGGGTCTCGGAGAGGACGGCGCGGAGAGCCGCCGCGTCCGCACACGATCCCCGGCAGACGCAGAGGACGTGCGCCGGGTGGTCATCGCCCGACGGCCGCACCGCCAGGGTCTCGGAGCCTTCGCACGCGGGACAGTCGCCGATCCACCCGGAGTCGGACTTCCGGAGCCCGAGCGCCGAGCCGACCCGATCCGCGCCGCCTTCGCAGCGGTAGGGGACGATGAGCGTTCTCATCGCGGCCCGGCCCGGTCGGCGCCAGCGGCCTTCCGCAGTGCGGTGCGCCGTACCTTCCCCGGGTCATCCTGGGTTTGTGGGACCGGGCGCGGCACGGAAATGAGCGCGGCATCGTATCGCTCTCGCGCCCAATGGAAACACCTGAATATCCCTCATGTGGGAGCACTGTCAGTCCGATTCGGGTTAACCAGAGAACTGCGGCCTCGCAAGCCTCCCATTGACTTCGGCTTGCCTTCCACGCTGTCGCGAACGGGCCGCGTTCGGAACCGCGCCACCCGGTCCGGGTGGCCACGCAGGACGTCGTCGGAATTCGCCGGGTGTCCGCCCTCGCGCGCGGCCCGCGTCAGATCAGGCCATGGCGCTCGAGGAACTCCAGCATCAGGGTGACGCAGGTCTCCGGATTCTCGAGTTGCAGGAAATGGGTGGTCTCGGGAACGAAGTCATAGTCCACTCCGGCGAGGCGGTTCAACTCCAGACTGGGCAGGAACGCGTAGGGCCCCGCCGGGTCGGCGCCGATGACCTTCACCGGGCAGCGGAAGTTGCCGGCGTCCGGCTCCAGGCTGTAGGCGAAGGCGTGATCGAACACCCGTGCTTCGCACTCGCGCGGGCAGCAGGTCTGGTAGCCGTTCCCGTCGGACGCGGGACGGAGCGTCGTCTCCGCGTACAGGTCCGCCACTCCGGGCAGGAGCCGCGAAAAAACCAGCTTCCCGTGAATCTCGCGCAGGAATGACTCCCGGTTCTCGAACCGGTCGGAGCGCAGCCGGGTGGCGCGGGCGATTCTCCGCCACAGGACCTCGGTCCCGAACCGGTCGGCCCCGGGCGTGTAAATCGGCGGGTCGAAGAGCACGAGGGCGTCGTAACCGCTTCCGGGCGTTCGATGGTTGAGCGCCGCCACCGCCGAGATGGAGTGATAGACGCCGATCTGCGGTTTCACCCCGAAATGACGGGCGATGCCCCGCAAGACATGTTCGTCGTCGTCGGCGAAGGCCGCAACGTTGTGGTTTCGACGTTCGCCCGGCGGATTCCACCCGTGGTTCCGCAGGTCGTAGAGCACGAGATCGAAACGATCCTCGAGCAAGGACCAGAACGGGTAGTACAGGTCGGCCGCGAGGCCGTTGCCATGGCTCAGCACGAGCCGCGGACCGTCCGCGTTCCCGTGCCGGCGCAGGACGATGCGCGTTCCGTCGGGCGCTTCCACTTCGCCGATCGCGCGCGGATCGGGCACCCGCCAGCGGTGGATGGTTTCGGCGTGTGTCACCAAAGGCGCCCTTTCGCGGACCTCGCTCGCCCGGAGGCTCCGGAACGCGAACCGGCGAACGATACCGAGTTTTGTGCGACATTCGAGGGGTCACTTTCGTGACAAATGCGACCGCTTTACACGGGACGCATCGCCGTTCGAATGCCGCGTCCCGTCCCGCCGCCGGCTGCTAAAATCGCGGGTCGGGCGGGACGGCCGAATGGGCGGGACGGCCCCCATCGGCCGGAGCTTCCCGGCGCTGTTCCGGCACTGAGTTGACCCCCGCATCTCCCGAGTTCCCTTGACCGCATCCCCAGCCACCCTGAAATCGCACGTCGCCGCCGCGGCCCCTTCGCTGCCGCGCGGCGCCGCGCCGTTCGTCCGCCGCCACGTCGGACCGAGTCTCACGCAGCAGGTGGAAATGCTGCACGACCTCGGCCTGGCGTCGCGGGATGAACTGATCGCCCAGACGATCCCGGCGGACATCCGGATCCAGGAGGAGCTCGACCTGCCGGCGCCTCTCGCGGAGGGCGAGCTCCTCGAGGAACTGCGGCGGATCGCGCGCCAGAACCGGACCTGCCGGAACTTCATCGGCCGGGGCTACTACGGCGCCATCACGCCGCCCGTCATCCTCCGGAACATCCTCGAGGACCCGGGCTGGTACACCCAGTACACCCCCTACCAGTCGGAGATCTCGCAGGGCCGGCTGGAGATCCTGCTCAACTTCCAGACGATGGTCGCGGACATGACCGGCCTCCCGGTCGCGGGCGCCTCGCTGCTCGACGAGGCGACGGCGGCCGCCGAGGCGATGGCGATGTGCCACCGCTCCGGCAAGGGCCGGACGACCTTCCTCGCCGACCGCTGGCTCCACCCGCAGACGCTCGCGGTGATGGAGACCCGCGCCCGGGCGGCCGGCGTCCGCCTCGAGGTCCGGGACCTCGGCGATCCGCAGGTGCAGATCCCGACGGAGGTTTCCGGCGTCATCGTCCAGTATCCGGACACCCGGGGCCGGATCCGCGATTGGCGCCCCCTGGTGGAAAAGGTCCAGGCGGCGGGCGCCCGCACCGTGGTCGCCACCGACCTGCTGGCGCTGACCATCCTGGAGCCGCCGGGCGCTTTCGGTGCCGACGTCGCGGTCGGCTCCACCCAGCGCTTCGGGATGCCCATGGGCGGCGGCGGACCCCACGCTGCGTTCCTCGCCACGACCGCGGCGCACGCCCGCCGGACCCCGGGACGGGTGGTGGGCGTCTCGCGCGATTCGGCCGGGAGGGTGGGCTTCCGCCTCGCCCTCCAGACGCGCGAGCAGCACATCCGGCGGGACCGCGCCACCAGCAACATCTGCACGGCGCAGGTGCTCCCCGCGCTCGTCGCCTCGGTGTACGCCGCCTGGCACGGCCCGGAGGGGCTCCTCCGGATCGCCCGCCGGGTCCGGGCCCTCACGCTGGCGCTCCGCGACGGGCTCTCCCGTCTCCGTTACTCCACGGGCGGAGCGCCGGTCTTCGACACCCTCACGGTGGAGACCGACGACGACGAGACATCACGGATCCTGGCCGCCGCCGAAGCCCGGGGGATCAACCTGGGCCGGCAGGAGGGCGGGGGCGTCGGCGTCTCGCTCGACGAGACGGCGACCCTCGACGACGTGGACGACATCCTCGCCACCTTCGCCGGCGAGCGCGAGGCGCCCGCCGCCGCCGACCTCTTGCCCGAAGAGGGAGCCGAGACGCGCCTGCCGCCGAGGCTCCAGCGCCGGAGCATCTTCCTCGACCACGAGGTCTTCCACGTCCACCGTTCGGAGCACGAGATGCTCCGTTACCTCCACAAGCTGAAGGAGCGCGACCTCTCGCTCACCACCTCGATGATCCCGCTCGGCTCCTGCACCATGAAGCTGAACGCGACCGCCGAGATGCTGCCCGTCACCTGGCCGGAGTTCGCCGATGTGCACCCCTTCGCGCCGCTGGAGCAGCAGGCCGGGTTCGCCCGGATCGCCGCCGACCTCGAGGCGCAGCTCGCCGAGATGACCGGCTTCCACGCGGTCAGCCTGCAGCCGAACGCCGGCTCGCAGGGCGAGTTCACCGGCCTGTTGATGATCCGGGCGTACCACGAGAGCCGGGGCGAGGGCAGGCGCAACGTGTGCCTGATCCCGCTCTCGGCGCACGGGACGAACCCGGCGAGCGCCTCGATGGCGGGGCTCCAGGTGGTGCCGGTGACGACCACCGAGGCGGGGGACATCGACGTGGAGGACCTCGGCTGGAAGATCGAGGCCTATCCGGACCAGATCGCCGCGCTGATGATCACCTATCCCTCCACCCACGGGGTCTTCGAGGAGCGGGTGCGCGAGGTCTGTTCCATGATCCGCGAGGCGGGCGGCCTCGTCTATCTCGACGGCGCCAACCTGAACGCCCAGGTGGGGCTCACGAGTCCCGCGGAGATCGGGGCCGACGTCTGCCACATCAACCTGCACAAGACCTTCTGCATCCCCCACGGGGGCGGCGGACCCGGCATGGGGCCGGTGGCGGCGACCGAGGAACTGGCTCCCTTCCTGCCCGGACACCCCTACGGTCCGCAGGATCCCCAGCGGGTCGGCGCGATCTCAGCGGCGCCCTGGGGGAGCCCCGCGATCCTGCCCATCTCGTGGGCCTACATCCGGATGATGGGGGCGCCGGGCCTCAAGGAGGCCAGCGAGGTCTCGATCCTGTCGGCCAACTACATGGCGCACCGGCTGAAGTCCCACTACCCGCTGCTCTACGTGGGCAAGCAGGGCCGGGTGGCCCACGAGTTCATCCTCGATTGCCGCCCGTTCAAGAAGACCGCCGGGGTCGAGGCGAACGACATCGCCAAGCGGCTCATGGACTACGGCTTCCACGCACCCACGATGTCCTTCCCGGTGGCGGGCACGCTGATGATCGAGCCCACCGAGAGCGAGTCGCGCGAGGAGCTGGACCGCTTCTGCGACGCGATGATCCGGATCCGCGCCGAGATCCGCGACATCGAGGAAGGCCGGGCCGACCCGGAGCGGAACCCGCTACGGCTCGCCCCGCACACCGCCCAGGACGTCGTCTCCGACTCGTGGGACCGCCCCTACAGCCGCGAGCAGGCCGCCTTCCCGGCGCCGTGGCTCGCCGCCCACAAGTACTGGCCGCCGGTGGGCCGGGTGGACAACACGCGGGGCGACCGGAACCTGATCTGCAGTTGTCCCGACGACTGGCGCTCCGCGGGAAGCCACCCGCACCACGACCACCACGACCCCTCACACCACGGCCATAGCCACTAGCGAGTTGACCAGGAAGCGAAGCCTGCGCGCCTGCGCCGCCCAGATCAGTCCCGTCTTCATGGACAAGAAGGCGAGCGTCGAGAAGTACGCCGAGACGATCCGCGAGGCCGGCCGGCAGGGTGTGGACCTGATCGTGACGCCCGAGACCGGGATCCCGGTCTATCCCTACTGGCGGAACAACTTCGGCTACACGGACCCCGAGTCGGCGCGCCGCTGGAAGGAGACGGTGGTCGCCTTCTACGACGAGGCGGTGCGCATCCCGGGCCCGGAGACCGAGGAACTCGGGCAGGCCGTGAAGGCCGCCGGGCTCACCGCGGTCATCGGTCTCAACGAACAGGACGACCGCCCGGGCTCCCGCACCCTCTACAACACGATGCTGTTCATCGGCCCCGACGGGGAGATCATGGGCCGCCACCGGAAGCTGATGCCCACCCACCAGGAGCGGATCTTCTGGGGGCGCGGCGACGCGAGCGACCTCCGGGTCTTCGAGACGTCCTTCGGGAGGCTCGGCGGGCTGATCTGCTTCGAGAACCACATGACGCTGCTGAAGGCGGCGATGGCGATCAAGGGCGAGGAAGTGCACGCCGCCTGCTGGCCGGGATACTGGGCCTACGGCGGGCCGGGGAACACCGTCCGGGACATGACGGGGACCCTCCATCCGCTGCACCGCTCGGACCAGGACGCCGCGGTGCGCGAGTACGCCTTCGAGACCCAGACGTTCGTGGTCTCGGCGTCGCTCTTCCTGACCGAGGACGACGTGCCCGACGACTTCCCCTACAAGAAGACGACGAACTGGAAGTGGGCGATGGGCGGCAGCGCGATCGCGACTCCCTTCGGGACCTACGCCGCGGAGCCCCTCTTCGGCCAGGAGGGGCTGGTGATCGCCGACCTCGACCTCGCGGACCGGATCGTCGCCAAGAACGTCTTCGACTGCATGGGCCACTACTCCCGCTGGGACGTGGCGCAACTGCGCCTGAAGCGCCAGGCGGTCGGCCCGGAGCCGGCGGCGGAGCTGGGGGCGCCGCGGGCGGCCCGGGTGGTGGAAGTCCCGGCCGCGCCGGCCGGTCCGGACGCCGGCGCGGAGGAGCCGGAGGCAGGGGCCGTTCTGCCGAAGGCGATCATGGGTGCGGTCCCCGAGGGCCTGGCGAAGCCGCTGCTCGCCGCGCTCTCCGAGAAGTTCGGGCCGGGGTCGGTCGCCGCCGCGCGCGCCGAGCTCGACAGCGACGACCTCGAGGAACTGGCCCGCACACACGGCCTCTCGCACGACGAGGTGGTGTCGTTCATCCACGACTTCATCGACCTGATCCGCCGGCGGAGCGAATTCGTGGTGCCGGACCTCGTCGTGGAAGAACCGGCAGACGCGTGAGCGAGGCGGAAGGCCTCGCGTAATCCCCACCATTCATGGCGCTCGGTCTGTTGACCGTCCACCTGGCGGGGCTCGCCTTCTTCGCCTACACCTGCTTCGGGGTGGGCGACGGGACGCTGGCGTACCACATCGGAGCCGGACTCATCGCGGTGATGCTGGTGGTGTTCGCCCACACCATGAGCTACTTCTACCTCGTCGCCATGACGAGCATGATGCGGAAGGCGCTGGCGGGCGAGAGCGGCCCGCCGGTGCTGGTGGACGACCCGCGCGGCCCGGAGTTGCTGGCGCGGAGCCGCCGGCTCAAGGCAACCGCGATGCCCTGGGCGATGGGCGGCATGATCCTGCCGATGGCCGCCTTCATCCTGGGTGGCGGCGCCCACACCCGGGCCTTTCCGGCGGTCATCCACACCGCCGCCGGTTACCTCGTGTTCGCCTTCGCGGTCCTGGCGACGGTCATGGTGGGCCTGGCGCTCCTCCGCCAGAACCGCATCGTCGAAGCGTTTCAGGCCGCGGGGGGCACGGCGGCCGAGTAGGTTCGGAGCGCCGGCCTCCGGCCGGCATCGCGCGGGAGCGCGAAACCCGCGTTGATGGCGCTGCGCCATGGGAACGTGAGGGAGTTCGGAGCGCCGGCCTCCG
>VXWI01000015.1 GCA_009835985.1 Acidobacteriota bacterium
GGCGGGGGCCGGGATCGGTAGGGCCACCGCCGAACTCTTCGCCGAGGAGGGGGCCCGGGTGGTGCTGGCGGACATCGCCACCGACGCGGTGGAGGAGGTCGCGGCCGGAATCCGGGACGCCGGCGGCTCCGCGGCGGCGGTGGTGGCGGACGTTTCGTCCGAAGCGGGCGTCGAAGCCGTGGTCGGAACGGCCGAGCGCGAGTACGGCCCCGTGGACGTGCTGGTGAACAACGCCGGCGTCGAGCTGAAGAAGCTGGTCGAGGACACGAGCCTCGCCGAGTGGGAGCGGGTGCTGCGCATCAACCTGACCTCGGCCTTCCTGATGTCGCGGCGGGTGATCCGGGGCATGAAGGACCGCCGCCGCGGCGTCATCGTGATGAACTCGTCGGTCGGGAACTTCATCGCCGCAACGAAGAGCTCCGCCTACGGAGCCTCGAAGGCCGGGATGATGGCGCTGGCCCGGAGCCTGGCGCTCGAGGGGGCGTCCTACGGCATCCGCGTGAACGCGGTGTGCCCCGGGGTCATCGACACGCCGATGAACGAGCGCAACCTGGCCCGGAGCGAGGACCCGGAGGCCATGCGCCGCTCCTGGTACGAGATCACCCCGCTCGGCCGGCTGGGAACGCCGCGCGACGTGGCGCAGGCGATGCTCTTTCTGGCGTGCGACGAATCCGGTTTCGTGACCGGATTGCCGCTGGTCATCGATGGCGGCAGACTGATTCAGTAACGTATTCGTTACCATTGCGCCGTGATTCGGCGCACTTTCCGGAAATCGGTCCGCGCCCGGGCGGTGCGGGACCCCCTGTTCCGGGTCGCGCTCCTCGAAGCGGGCCTGGACGCGCTCCTCGGCGGCGACCTGCCGGGATTCCGGGAGGGGATCCGCAGCTACGTGAACGCGACGCTCGGGTTCGCCCGGCTTGCGGACCGCACCGCGATTCCGGAGAAGAGCCTGATGCGCATGCTCGGCCCGAACGGCAACCCGCGCGCGGCGCACCTGGCCACGATCATCGGCGCCATCTCCCAGCATGAGGGCGTCGCGATCACCGCGCGCATCGCGGAGCCCAAGTAGACGCACCGGCTTGGAGCGCCGGCTTCAGCCGGCACCGACCGCCGAGAGGCGGCCGAAACAGGCTTGACACGAAGTTCGTGTTTTCCTAATCTCGTGGAATGAAAAACATCACGATCGCGCTACCGGAGGACACCGCCCGCTGGGTGCGGGTCCGGGCCGCGACGGAGGACCGGAGCGTGTCCCGCTGGCTGGCCGAACTGCTCGAGGGAATGAGGCGGCGCGACGACGAGTATGACGTCGCGATGGAACGCCTGCTGGCGATCAAGCCCCAGAAACTGAACTGGATCGCCGGACGGAGACCGACCCGGGAGGAAATCTACGACCGGCCCGTGCTTCGCTGGGACCGAAAGCCAGGCGACGACAGCGCATCGGCCAGTGAGGCGCGCCGGCCAGACCCGACGGATGACGAAGAGCGTGGCGAGTCCGGTATTCGTTGACACGAACGTCCTCGTGTACTGGCAGGACACGTCGGACCCGGTGAAGCAGGCCCGCGCAGAGGACTGGATTACGCTGCTTGCCCGGCATCGGTCCGCGCGGACGAGCGCCCAGGTCCTCGTGGAGCTCTACTCGACGCTGACGCGCAAACTGCCCGGGTTCGGCGCCGAGAAAGCGCAACGGATCGTTCGGGGCGTCGCCGCCTGGCGACCCGTGCCTCGGGATCTGGCGGTGATCGAGCGCGCCTGGCACCTCGAGGAGCGCTACGCGCTCTCGTGGTGGGACTCGCTCATCGTCGCCGCGGCGCAGGCTTCCGATTGCCGGTTCTTGCTCACCGAAGACCTCCAGCACGACCAGTCGTTCGACGGTGTCCGCGTGATCAATCCCTTTCGGTCACCGGATCGCACCCCCTCCGCAGTGCTGGAGGAGCTGCCGTGAGCCGTCTGGACCCGCGAACGCTGCTCGTCCTGCCGGTTCTGGCAGCCACGACCGGGTGGTCATGCGCCCCTGACGTCGAGCGCGCCGATCTCGTCGTGACAGGCGGCACCGTCCTGACCGTGGACGCCGACTTCAGCGTCGCCGAGGCCATGGCGGTCCGGGACGGCCGCATCCAGACCGTCGGCTCCGACGCGGAGGTCCGGGCGCTCGTCGGTCCGGCGACCCGGGTCGTTGAGATTCCCGGCAAGACCGTCGTTCCCGGGCTCGCGGACAACCACCTGCACCGGGTCGGGGGCGGCGACGGCGTGGACCTCTCCCGGGTCCGGACCATGGACGAACTGCTCGGAGCCATCACGGAACGCGCCCTGGCCGAGGGCCCCGGCGAGCTGGTGACGACCAACTCCGACTGGCACGAAGGGCAGCTTCGGGAGCAGCGGCTCCCCCTGCGGCGGGACCTCGACCGGGCCGCGCCCGGAAACCCCGTGGTCGTGGTCCGGGGCGGGCACGAGTACATCCTGAACTCGCAGGCCCTCGAGAAGTGGGAGATCACCACCGACACGCCGGTTCCCGAGGGAGGCCGGATCACCCGGTATTCCGACGGCGAGCTGAACGGAGAGCTGGTGGACACCGCCAAACGGCTGGTCACCCTGCCGGAGCGGGCTCCCCGGAACCTCGAGGAGCGCATTCAGGACCAGGTCGAGGAGTACCGGACGCTCCACGCCGTCGGTCTGACCAGCATCCGTCACCCCGGCAGCAGCCTCGAGCACTTCCGACTGCTGGAGGAGATGAAGCGGCGGGGGCTGCTCACCATGCGGATCACCTTCCTGATGCGGATGCGCGCCTCCAGCGCGGCCGAAGTGGACGCGGCGATCGACGGCTGGGGTCTCGAGCCCCAGGCCGGCGACGAGTGGCTACGGCTCGGCGGGGTGAAGCTCGGGGTGGACGGCGGTTTCGAGGGCGGCCTGCTGCGCGAGCCGTACGAAGAGCCGTGGGGTGAGGGCGGCACGTTCCACGGCCTGCGCACGATGCCGCAGGACGTCTTCAACGAGGTCGCGACCCAGATCGGGCGCCGCGGGTGGCGGGTGGGCACGCACGCGGTAGGGGACCTGGCAATCGACCAGGTCCTCGAGGGTTACGAGGCGGCGAACGAAGTCACGCCGCTTGCCGGCATGCGCTGGATGATCGAGCACGGCTTCATCCCCCAGGAGGACCAGTTTCCGGTCATGAAACGCCTGGGGCTGCTGGTGACCGGCCAGCATCACCTCTATCTCGCCGCGCCGAGCCTCGAGAAGTACTGGGGCCGGGAACGGGCGGAGTGGGTCACCCCGATGCGCGCCTATCTCGACGCCGGAGTGATGGTTTCGGCCGGCACCGATGCGCCCGTCGTCCCCTATCCGCCGCTATGGGTGCTGCATCACTTCGTCACCCGCGAGACGATCAGCGGCGGGGTCTTCGGCGAGGACCAGCGGGTGAGCGTGGAGGAGGGTCTCCGGCTCCTGACCCACAACGTTGCCTTCCTGAACTTCGAGGAGGACCTCAAGGGCACCCTCGAACCCGGCAAGCTCGCCGACTTTGTGGTGCTTTCCGACGATCCGCGCGACGTGCCCGCGGACGAGATCGAGGTGGAGATGACGGTGGTCGGCGGGAAGACGGTGTTCGCGCGCTGAGTCATCGAACGGCAATCAACACAGCCGACGATCCCTAACCGGCCCGGAACTCGCAGAGGGCTCACCATTCCGGAGCGAGTGCCGGAATTCGCAGCTTTTTCGGGAACACATTCCGAGTTGGTTGGCCGGTCCCGGGAAACACCGCCGGGCACCCATGGCGCAGCGCGATGCCGGCTGAAGCCGGCGGTGCCACCGCGGCCGTTGACCGGCCCGCGGTTACCCCGGGCGCTACCATCGGGCCATGCTGAATCTGATGCCCTCCTCGAGGTGGACGCGGTTCGCCGGGGCGGCGTTCGCGCTGGCCCTGATGTCTCTCGTCGCCGCCGGGTGCGACGACGAGGCGAGTCCCACGACGCCGATGCCGGCCCCCGCTCCGGTCCCTGCGCCCTCGCCGATGCCGGAACTCGCCCCGGATCCGATCGGGGCGGACGAGGTAGTGGACCGCGAGACCCTGAAGGCGTTCGTCGAGGCGGCGGCGCAGGAGGCCGCGGCGGGCATCGCTTCGGACGCCGATGCATACGCCTTCCTCGACGCCACCTTCGGGCCCGAGGGCCGGTGGCGTCAGGGGGAGGTCTACGTGTTCGTGCACCACCGCGACGGGACCGGTTTCTTCCACCCGGTGACCAAGGAGCTGGAGGGGCAGAACCTCCTGGGTCTCGAAGACGTGAACGGCGTGAAGATCTCCGAGGAATACCTCGCCGCCGTGGCGGCGGGCGGGGGATACGTCGAGTACCGGTGGCCCAACCCCGAGGTCGAGGGGGACGAGGAGACCGGCTCGCCCAAGGTGGGTTACGCCGTACCGCTCGACATCGGAGACCTCGAGCTGCTCGTCGGGGCGGGTTTTTATCCCCCGGTGACGGCGGCGGACGTCCTGAACCGCGGGAACCTGCAGCAGTTCGTGGAGCGCGCCGCGGCGGCGCTCTCGGAGCACACGGCCGACCGCGAGACCGCCCACGCCTTTCTCGATTCCAACTTCCGCGACGAGGGGGAGTGGCGGCACGAAGACATCTACGTGTTCGTCCTCACCATGGAAGGGATCAACTTCTTCCAGGCGCCCGACCCCGACTGGGAGGGGACGGACGTTTCCGAGCAAGAGGACCTGAACGGGGTGAGGCTCGGCCAGGGACTCCTCGAGGCGGCCCGCGCGGGCGGCGGGTTCGTGGAGTACAACTGGGACAACCCCGCGGTCGAGGGGGACGAGGAGGACGGGTCCCCCAAATTGGCCTACGCGGTCCCGATCACGGTTGGCGAAGAGCCGATGCTCCTCGGGTCGGGGATCTACGTGGACACGTCGGAGCAGTAGGCCGGACGTAGCTCCCGTTCCCCGGACGGCGCTCCCCGCGCCGCGGCCGGTTCAGACTTCGATCGGTGGCTGGGGTTCCGGCTGCTCCGCCCGTGGACAGCCGTCGCAGGCGTCGCCCGCCGGCCCATCCACGCCGCACCGCCGGAGGACGCAGCGGCCCTTCAGGATCGAGCCGAGTCCGAGGAGGAAAATGGACAGCGCGACCACCGCGAGGGAGAGGAGGACGATCCCGAGCGCCTGCCACATTTCGCGGTTCATCCTACCGCCGGTTCCGGGCGGCCTCGCGCGCAAGCGTTTGACCGTGAGGCGGCGCTACGTGCCTTGATGGGTCGTGCGCGAGCGAGCACAATGGACGCATGCAGACCGCGTCCATGTCGGAATTCAGGGCGAACCTCTCCCGGTACATTCGCGAAGTGCGGCAGGGAGAGGAAATCGAGGTCCTTCGTCGGGGCGCGCCGGTGGCGCGGCTCGTCCCGCTCGGGCCGAGTGCGAACGACGACCGGCAGCGACTGATCGCGGCAGGGGTGCTGCGGCCCGGTACCGGGAACGCCCGCAGGATTCTCGATACACCACCAATCAAGGCGCCCGGCGCCCGGCTCTCCGAGGCGGTCATCGAAGATCGCGAGGATCCGGTTTGAGGCATCTCTGGGCACCTCGGCCACAGATGCCGGGGCCGGGCGCGAACCTCAACGGTTCACGGCGCGCGTCAGGTCTGTGAAAGCGGGGGTCGCGGCTTCCTCGACCGTCCCACCGGCGCCGGCGGTCAGGAAGAGGGCCGCGATGCCTCGCTCTTCAGCGAGTTCGAGGCCCTCCTCGGGCCCGAGCACGAAGAGGGCGGTGGCCCACGCGTCGGCGTCCAGGCAGGACTCCGCCAGCACCGTCACCGAGCCGGCGCGCCGTTCGACCGGACGGCCGATCCGGGGATCCAGGATGTGGGTCCAGTACCGCCCCTCCCCTTTGCCGGCGGCCTCCCGGAAGTCACCGTAGCCGCCGGAAGTCGCCATCCCGAGGTCGCGCACCGGAAACGACCGGTGGACCGCGGTGGCCAGGCCGCCGGTGGGATCCTGAATGCCGACCGTCCATTCGCCGCGGGCCTGGATCTCGCCGCCCACCTCGACCAGGTGCTCGGCGAAACCGAGGCCGGTGAGGATGGTCGAAACCCGGTCCACCGCGTAGCCCTTGGCGATCCCGGAGAGGTCCAGTTCGACGCCCGGGACCTGCCGCCGGAGGGCGGCCTGTCCGTCCAGCCGCTCGAGCGAGAGCAGGCGGCTCCCCACCCGGATGCGGGCGGCTTCCACCGCATCGGGATCGGGGGCCGCGGACCGGGGATCACCGCCCGGGCCGAAACCGTAGAGGTGAAGCAGCGGGCCGACGGTGACGTCGAACGCCCCGCCGGATTCACCGTGGACCCGGAGGGCGGCCTCCAGGACCAGCGCCAGCGGCTCCGAAACCGGGAGCGGACCGGTCGCTTCCGATGCGTTCAGGCGGGAGAGTTCCGAGTCGTCGCGCCAGTTGGACATCCCGCGGTCCACGGCGTCGAGTTCGGCTTCGATGGCCGCCCGGACGGACTGGACGTCCGTTTCCGGACCGCGGACCCGGACCGTCCAGCGGGTTCCGAAGGCCTCGCCGTCGAGGGTCCAGGTGGGTTCGGGGGGTGGGGCGCAGGCGGCGGTGGTCAGTGCCGCGAGGACGAACAGGAGTGCGCGTTTCGCGGCCCTCGCGGGCCGCGATGCCGGCCGGAGGCCGGCGCTCCGAGCCGGAGGCGCCATCACACCGAGTGACCCTGCGCGTTTCGCGGCCCTCCCGGGCCGCGATGCCGGCTGAAGCCGGCGCTCCGAGCGTGTCAGGCGCCGGGGAGGCGGTACTGGACGGACTTGGACTTCGCTACGGCCGCGTCGACATCCTGCGCGGAGAGCAGGACGGTCGTCTGGACCGTGAGCGCACCCGCCGCGGCGATGTTCAGCGCGAGAGCCGTCGCCGTCGCCTCGTCGGGAACCTCGGCGATCAGGTAGAGGTCGTAGTCGCCCAAGGCGTAGTAGAAGCCTTCGAGACTGCCCCCGACGCTCTCGACCGTCGCGCGCAGGGCCGCCTCCCGGCCGCTCCCGCCCTCGGCGAGCAGCCCGTTCAGGCCGGACTGCGTGTAGTTGGTACGGAACATGTACTTGGCCATGGTGTTCCTCCTGCCCTCGATGACGGCGTGTTGCGCTCGGGGAATTGATGCTACCCGAAGTCGTCGAAGGCGATGTTCTCCGGCTCGACGCCGAGGCTGTCGAGCATCTGGAGGCAGGCCTTGAGCATCATCGGCGGACCGCAGAGGTAGTACTCGGCGTCCTCCGGGTTCGGGTGGTCCTTCAGGTAGTTGTCGTAGAGGACCTGGTGGATGAAGCCGGTGTAGCCGCTCCAGTTGTCCTCGGGAAGCGGCTCGGAGAGCGCGAGTTTCCAATCGAAGTTGGGGTTCTCCGCCGCGATGGCGTCGAAATCGTCCTGGTAGAAGGCCTCCCGGAGGCTCCGCGCGCCGTACCAGAAAGAGACCTTGCGGTTCGTGTTCAGCCGCCGGAACTGGTCGAAGATGTGCGAGCGCATCGGCGCCATCCCCGCCCCGCCACCCACGAAGACCATCTCGTTGTCCGTTTCCTTGGCGAAGAACTCGCCGAAGGGACCCGAGATCGTCACCTCGTCGCCGGGCTTCAGCCCGAAGAGCCACGACGTCATCTTGCCCGGCGGGACGTCCGGCATCCGGGGAGGCGGCGAGGCGATCCGCACGTTCAGCAGGATGACCCCGCGCTCCTCGGGATAGTTCGCCATCGAGTAGGCCCGCACCACCTCCTCGTCCTTGGCGACGGTGGCCTTGTACTGCCACATGTTGAAGCGGTCCCAGTCGTCCCGGTACTCCTCTTCGATGTCGAAGTCTTCGTAGCTCAGCGCGTAGGGCGGGCAGTCGATCTGGATGTAGCCGCCCGCCCGGAAGGGGACCTCCTCCCCGGCGGGAAGCTCCAGCACCAGTTCCTTGATGAAGGTCGCCACGTTGTGGTTCGACCGGACCCGGCACTTCCACTGGCGCACGCTGAACAGTTCCGGGGCCACCTCGATCGCGACGTCCTGCTTCACCTTGACCTGGCACGAGAGGCGGACGCCTTCGCGCTCCTCGCCCCGGGTGAGGTGGCTGCGCTCGGTCGGGAGCACGGCGCCCCCACCGTCGAGCACCTTGAGCGTGCAGACCCCGCAGCTCCCCTTCCCGCCGCACGCCGAAGGAATGAAGAGGCCGTGCGCGGCCAGGGTCCCGAGCAGCGTGCCGCCCGCCGGCGTGCAGATGTCGTGCTCGGGGTCGTCGTTGATGCGGATCGTGACTTCGCCGGTGGCGACCAGGCGCTTCCGGGCGTAGAGCAGCACCACCACGAGCGCCAGGATGACCACCGTGAAGCCGGCGACGCCCAGCAGGACCGTGCTCACAACTGGATGCCGCCAAACGCCAGGAAGCCGATGGCCATCAGCCCGGTGAGCAGGAAGGTGATGCCCAGACCCCGCAGGCCGGCCGGGATGTGGTGGTAGCGGAGCCGTTCCCGGATGCCGGCGAGGGCGGCGATGGCGAGCAGCCACCCGACCCCGGACCCGAAGCCGAAGACCGCCGCCTCGGGCAGGGTGAGTCCCCGCTCCACCATCAGGAGCGACGCGCCCAGGATCGCGCAGTTCACCGCGATGAGCGGCAGGAACACGCCGAGAGCCGCGTGGAGCGTCGGGAAGAACCGGTCGAGCGCCATCTCGACGATCTGGACCGTGGCGGCGATCGTGCCGATGAAGGTCAGGAAGCGCAGGAAGGAGAGGTCCTGGCCGGTGAGCGAGGCGTGCGCCCAGCCGAGGGCGCCCGGACGAAGCAGGTAGTCGTTGATGGCGTGGTTCAGCGGGACCGTCACGGTGAGGACGAAGACCACCGCCAGTCCCAGGCCGATCGCGGTGCTGACCCGCTTCGAGACCGCGAGGAACGAGCACATCCCGAGGAAGAAGGTCAGGGCCATGTTCTCGACGAAGATCGCCTTGACCGCGATGTTCAGGTAGTCCTCGAGCATCACTCGGCCTCGTTCTGCTCGGGCCGGAAGGTCCGCAGGATCCAGATCAGGAAACCGATCACGAAGAAGGCGCCCGGCGACAGGCTCATCAGCCCGTTCGGGGTGAACCAGCCGCCCTCGGAAGCGAGCGGCAGCACCGGGATGCCCCAGAAGGTGCCGGCGCCGAACACCTCGCGCGCCGCCCCGACCACCAGCAGGATGGCCGCGTAGCCCATCCCGTTCCCGATCCCGTCGATGAGGCTCTTCAGCGGCGGGTTCTGCATCGCGAACGCCTCCGCGCGGCCCATGATGATGCAGTTCGTGATGATGAGACCCACGAACACGCTGAGCTGCTTCGAGATCTCGTAGACGTACGCCTTCAGGATCTGGTCGGTGACGATGACCAGCGAGGCGATGATGGTGAGCTGGACGATGATCCGGATGTTGGTCGGGATCATGTTCCGGAGCAGGCTGACCGACAGGTTGGACAGCGCGATCACCGCGACCACCGCGGCGCTCATCACCACGGAGGTCTGCATCCCGGTGGTGACCGCGAGGGCCGAACAGATCCCGAGCACCTGGAGCGCGATCGGGTTGTTGTGGATGAGCGGATCCATCAGGACCCGCCGCGTTTCGCTGGCCATCGCTTAGCCGGCCGCCTCCCCGCGCAGCCGCTCCAGAAACGCGCCGAAGCCGTTCTCGGCGAGCCAGAAGCGCAGCAGGTTCGTGACCCCGCGGCTCGTCATGGTGGCCCCCGCGAGCCCGTCCACGCGGTGGGGGTCCTCGGCGACCGGCCCGGCGGCCGCCCGCGCCACCTCGATGATCGGCTCCCCGGCGGCGCCGAACACCCGGCGGCCCGGCCAGAGCGCCTTCCAGTTCGGGTTGTCCACCTCCCCGCCGAGACCGGGGGTCTCCTTGTGCTCGTAGAAGGTGAGCCCGCGCACCGTGTCGAGATCCGCGTCGAGGGCCAGGTAGCCGTAGAGGACCGACCAGAGTCCCTGCCCCCGGACCGGGAGCACCACGGCGTCGAGCCGGCCCTCCGCCTCGACGAGGTAGACGACGGAACGCCTTTCCACCCGCCGGATCCGGGCGAAGTTCTCGGGCACGGCGCGGGACGAATCCGTGATGCCGGCCTCCACCAGCGGGTCCACGCTTGTCGGATCCACCTCCGGAAGTTCCTCTCCGGTCTCCAGATCCACCACCACCGCGCGGACCGCGGCGAAGCGCTCGGCCATGTCCGCTTCGGACAGTTCCTCGTCCGGATCGGCGAGCCCGGCGGCGAAGAGGACGTTCCGCTGGCGCTCCCGCTCGGCGTTCGCCGCCTGGAGATCCCGGAGGGCGACCGCCGAGCCGGAGACCATTACGGCGCAGACGAGGCACACGGCACCCGCGAACGCCAGGATGTAGCGAGCGGTGGTCACAGCGCGACGGTCAATGGAATTTAGCCGCCCCCTTCGGGAACGAGCGCGGCAGCGGCCGCGCGGCGGCGGACGTTGCTCCTGAGCGCGAAATGGTCGATGAGCGGTGCGAACACATTCATCAGCAGGATCGACAGCATCATGCCTTCGGGATAGGCGGGGTTCACCACCCGGATCAGCACCACCAGCACCCCGATGAGGAAGCCGTACACCACCCGCCCGCCGTCGGTGGAGGGCGCGGTCACCGGTTCGGTTGCCATGAAGACGGTCCCGAAGGCCCAGCCTCCCATCAGGTAGTGCCACCAGAAGGGGACCGCGAAGAAGGGGTTGGTGTCCGAGCCGACGAGGTTCAGGAGCCCGCCCATCAGCAGGGTTCCCGCCGCCACCGCGAGCATGATGCGGAGCGAGCCGATCCCGGTCGCGGCCAGGACCACCGCGCCGAAGAGGCAGGCGAGCACCGAGGTCTCGCCCATCGAGCCGGGGAGGAACCCGATGAAGGCGTCCCAGGCGGTGATCCCGGGTCCGCCCGCCGGATGGAAGGTCTCCGCGAACGCCTCGTTGCCGGTGAGGCTGAACCGGGCCAGCCAGGTGGCGCCGCTGACCGCGTCCGGGGCGGTGTCCGCGGCGATCCAGATGCGGTCGCCGGTCAGGTCGCTCGGATACGCGAAGAAGAGGAAGGCCCGGGCGGTGAGCGCCGGATTGAGGATGTTGAACCCGCTGCCGCCGAAGATCTCCTTGCCGACCACGACTCCGAAGCTGATGCCGAGCGCCACCTGCCAGAGCGGCACGGTGGGCGGCAGGATGAGCGGGAAGAGCATCCCGGTGACCAGGAAGCCCTCGCTCACCTCGTGGCGCCGGATGATCGCGAAGAGCATCTCCCAGGCGCCGCCGACCGCGAAGGTCACGATGAGGACCGGGAGGTACCACAGGCCGCCGTGGATGACGGCCGCCAGTACGCTGTCGGGGGAGAACCCGATTCCCAGCGCCTCGATGACCGCGGTGCGCCAGCCGGGGAGCGGCGTGGCGCCGCGCCCGATCGCGAGGTTCGCCTGGAGGCCGGTGTTGTAAAACGCCATCGCCACCGTGCCCGCCAGCGCGATGACCACGGTGAACATGAGGCGTTTCATGTCCAGCCGGTCGCGGCCGTGGGACGGCCCGGCGGTGGTCTTGCCCGGGGTGTAGAGGAAGGTGTCCTGGGCGTCCCAGAGGGGCCAGAGGCGGTGGAGGGGTCCTCCCTTCTCGAACGGCGCGCCGAGGCGGTCGAGGAGGCCGCGGAGCATCGGGACTTAGCCCTCCTTCTCCAGCGTGTCCAGCACGCGCCGAAGCGCCGGGCCGTAGTCGTTCTTGGCGGGACAGGCGAAGGTGAGCAGACCCACGTCCTCTTCGATGAGCTCGAGCGCGCCGAGTTCCTCGGCCCGCTCGATGTCCTCCATGAGCAGGGCGCGGCAGAGCATCGCCGCCGGGATGTCGAAGGCCATCACCCGGTCGTAGGTCCCGATGGGCACAATGGCGCGGCGGGAGCCGTTCGTCCCGGTGGTGACGTCGCGGGGCCGCGCGGGCAGCAGGCTGGAGAGATAGGCGCGGCTCACCGAGACCGCTCCCACGCCGGGCGCGAGCCAACCCAGGAGGCGCCGGCGGCGGTCCTCGTCGAGCACGGTCACCTGCCGGTGATAGCGGCCGAGATAGCCCGTCACCTCGTCCGCTGCCGTCCGTCCCGAGAGGAGGGACCCGGAAATGACGCGGCGCTCGCCCTGGTCCCGTCCGGGCGCGGGTTCCGGCGCGCCGAACCCGGTGAGCAGGGAGCCGACGGGCATGCGCAGCAGGCCGGGACTCCTTACCGGCGGCCCCCCGAGCGCCACCACCCGGAGCGCGTCGCCGGCGCCGGTGCGGAACAGACCGCCGATGGAGGCGAGGTCCTGGGCGTCCAGATGCCAGGCCTCCTGGCCACGGCGGACGGGCGCCAGCCGGTGGATGTGGAGCCCGGCGGTCCCCGCGGGATGGGGTCCCCGGAACTCCTCGTGTCGGATCCGGTCGGTTTCGTCCACCGGCAGGCGCCGGCCGGCCCGGGAGCAGACGAAGACCGGTCCGTCGGTGAGGCGGGAAAGGGCGGCGAGCCCCCACTCCAGATCCGTCTCCCGGCCGGCGACCGCGATCACCGGATCGGGGGCGAGCGGAGCGGAATCCATCGCCGTCACGAAGATCGCCCGGGGCCGGGTCTCCGGGTTGGCCACCCGGCCGAAGGGGCGGGTGCGGATCGCGATCCACTCCCCGGACTCGAGCAGGAGGTTCCGGATGTCATCTTTGCCGAGCGCGTCCGGATGCCGCCCCGACCAGGCCCCCGCCGCGTGTCCCGAACGGACGCCGCCGGAGCGCTCGTCCGGATTCACCTCGATCACGAGCGAGAGGAAGGCCCGGCGCTCTCCCCGGTGCACGGCGGCGACCCGCCCGCCGAGCGGGGCGGTGAAACGGACTCCGGGCGTCTTCTTGTCCTCGAAAAGGACATCGCCGCGGGAGACCGCGTCGCCCTCGCGGACCCTCATGGTGGGCCGCGTGCCCGGGTAGTCGGCCCCGAGCAGCGCGATCCGGGACGGCACCCGGAGTTCCGGGGCCCGCCCGTCCGGCGCGGGGCCCCCCAGCACGCGTACGTCGAACCCGCGGCGTACGGTGTGAAGACTCATCGGAGGATGTTCAGAGGGGGCACGGACCGGGACCCCGCCGGGCGAACTGGAGGGGCGGGATCCGAGGGAGGCCGGAGCCGCTTTTCATCCGTTGTTGGGCAACCGGGAATTCTGGCACAAGGGGAGGCCACGGGACCGCCGGTCTTCAGACCGGCATGCGGGCCGCAGGCCCGCAGAGCGCGATCGGACTATTCCGCCACGTGACGCCCACGGCTCGGAGCGCCGGCCTCCGGCCGGCATCGCGCGGGAGCGCGAAACCCGCGCTGATGACACTGCGCCCGCTGCAGGAGGTCCGGGCAATAAGGGCCGAGGTCCGGTCGATAACCGCAGAGGTCCGGTCGATAACCGCAGAGGTCCGGTCGATATCGGGGGTCCCGGATTCCGAGGTCCGGTCGATATCGCCGGAGGTCCGGTCGATAACGCGGGTCTCGGATTCCGAGGTCCGGTCGATAACCGGGATCGGCGGCTGGAGACTCCGGTCGATAACGCCCAGCTCCGGTCGATGTCTTCAGAGGTACTCGGCGTCGCTCCACTCCGGAGCCTGCTGGTTCTGGCTCAGCCGCAGCCGTTGCAACTCAAGCGCGGCATAGCAGTCAGCGAGATCGGTCTCGGTAGCGAGGATGCCCGGCAGGCTGACCGCGGCTTCCAGCATGAAGCGCTCGGCCAGCGGATGGCTCGGGTCGGCCCGATAGGCATCGTGCCACCAGCCGACAATCCGGTCGTGCGCGGCCCTGAGCATTTGGTCCGACGGCAGGAGGTTCTTCTTCTCCTGCTGATTGATGGTTCGGCGCGTGGGCAGCAGGTTCCAGAGGTCTCCGCAAGGCCACACGGCCCACGGGAGACAGTGGTCTATGTCCAGTTGTCGCGCTGACAGACGCTTGCCGCTCCACACGCAGTAGAGGGGCTGTGCGGCGAGCAACCGTTTGGCCTGTTCGCGCGCAGTACTCACGTCCCGGACGGGATCCGCCCAGGTCATGGCCGCAGAGAGCCGGGTTTCATCAAGCCGGCGTCCCTGTTTCTCTGCGTAGGATCGGGTCATCCGCTTCCATTCGGCGACGATCGCAGGTTCGATCCACACGGCGAAACGCTGAGCAGCCCGCCAGAGATGGATCGGCACCCGCATCGTGCCGAAGCTGGCGAGGCAGGGCTCGTCCAGCCGGACGGCGCCCGGATAACGCTGCGCCGTCCCGGTTTCCACGGGAAGGACGGGTTCCGACGCGTTGGGATATGTCATGTAGTGCGCCGGCATCCTGCGAATCGTGCTCGCGGCGTCCTTGAGCGCCCGGTGGAGCGCTCGGCCACCGTCACCGCTGAACCGTAAGCCCACACGCAGGTCGTGCTGCGACCAGTCTGTGAGCCGCCCGAAAGCCTCCTTGGCGAACCCGAGTTGCTCGCCACCATGGTGGTTCCGCGGGTTCTGGGGCAGGTTCGCCGCCAGTAGCGGCTTGTAGAGTTGAATCCACGTCAACGCAACGAGCCCCATTGGGATCTCTACGTGCTCGTCGTCGGACAGCGATGCGAGCCCCCCGGCGCTGTTAGCGATGCGGCAGAGCACGCGCAACAGGCCGAGCTTGTATGTCGAGCTCTTGTCGTCGTTCAGGATGAAGTGACGCAACAACGGCAACGCGCCGGTGCCGTCGTCCGGGAGTCGGATCGCGAGTTGGTCCCAGCGGATCTCGCGGCGGCCGAGGAGGTCGTCAGCCGTGGTCTCGCGTTCGACGAACGCGCCGTGGTCCCGGGCGAGGCGCTTGATCTCCGCGGCGGAGACTGGATGGAACGAGCGGCCCGCCTCGGCGGGGCCGTGACGCAGGGTGATGGCCAGCACGCCGCCCGGTTTCAGCAACGTGATCAGCTTCCTGAACGCCCTCGCCCGGTCCGATGGGGCAACGTGCATCCAGACCGCGCTGACCAGGATCACGTCAAAGGCGAGGCCGCTCCGAAAGGTGCGCTCGAGACCGGGCAGCGAGTCGGAGATCCATTGAATGCGCGGATGGTTGTGCAGTTCGCGCGCCATCGTCCGGAGCCGGGAGGACGGTTCGACCGCGACGACTTCGTGGCCCTTGTAGGCCAGCCATTCCGCGTCGCGACCGCTACCAGCGCCGACGTCGAGGACCGCCGCGGGCCGCGACGGCAACAGATCCGCCAGCCAGCCGTGAAGCCGCGCCGGGGAGACGGCCTCGTAGCGATCCGCCAGCGTTTCGGCGTGAGCGTCGTACCAGGCGATCTCGTCGGACAATGTTCGGTTCCGCCGGCCCGCGCGGTGCGTTGCCGAGCGGTGACCGGCGCTGGCGACATGGTACGGCCGCGCGGCTGGTCTACACGCGAAGCGGAAGGCGGATAATCCCGCGTTCCTTGAGGACCCCTCCATGAGCGCGTACTTCGACCTGCGATCCGATCTCTTCCGGCGCGCCTTTCACGACGCCGTCCCCTACGGCGGCTACCTCACGACCGGGAACGAGCGCCAGCGGGCGGCCTGGGCCCGGGCGGAGGCGGCTCTTCCGGCCCTTCCGGACGACGCCGGGATCCGGCTCGACCCCGCCGGCCGGACCGTGAACGTGCTCTGCCTCAGCGGGATCTGGTGCGGGGACTGCGTCCGGTCGGTCCCGATCGTCGCCCGGGTGGCCGAGGCGGCGGGTCCACCCCTGGACTTCCGCCTCGTGGACCGGGACGCCATCCCGGAACTTCGGGACGAACTCCGCGTTCTGGGAGCCATGCGGGTTCCCATGGTCGTATTCCTGACCGAGGACTTCCACGAGGTCGGCCGCTACGGGGACCGGCCACTTACGGTGTACCGCGACAAGGCCGTGACCGAGCTCGGGGCCGCCTGTCCACTGCCCGGATCGGCGGACGGCGGGGCGCTCGCCGCCGAGACGGCCGAGTGGCTGGACGTGTTCGAACGGATGGTCCTGATGGCGCGGCTCGCGCCGCCGCTGCGGGCGCGGCACGGGGATTGACGGGGTAGCGTTCCCGTCGTGCGGATGAGTAAGGCAGTGGGGGTTTCGCGGCCCCCTACGGGCCCGATGCCCGCCGGGGGCCGGCGCACCGCGGCCCCCAGCCCGGGTGAAGGCCCCCCAAGGGAGATTTGCCGGGGCGCCC
>VXWI01000054.1 GCA_009835985.1 Acidobacteriota bacterium
CCTTTCGAGTGGTTCAGGGTATGGCTCAAACACACAAAAATCCTTACAGGCTCGGGCTAGTAGAACCTTGAAACCACCATGTCTCTTGATCGCCTCGCCGACGCAGCGAAGATACTCCGTATGGGCTCTAAATGCCCCGAGTCGCAGGACTTGACTCCCCAACGACGTCACAGCATACGCCTTTAGCCTGACGGTCTTGCTCGGGTCGTCGGTTGCCACCAGTAGCGCACGGTCGTACGCAACGAGGCTAACGCTGAACTCCTTCGAGCCAGTGGACCTGATGATGTGTTGCAAGTGCCCGCCGATCCCGGAAACAACACCCAAATCCTCCAGCATAAGCAGGAAGCCAAGCGTGATGCCTTCAGCTTCCAGTGTCTCCTTCGCGCGACCTTCGTTGCAGACGAAGTTGCCGTTGATCACGAAAGGAGCCAACTTCTCTATGTGCTGCGCCTCTTCTTGGGACACGTTCTTCAGGAACTCCAGTGTTCGGAGCGAAAACGTCCCCGGGGACTTGATCTCGCCGGCGAGCACTCGTCCCCACAGGATTCGCAAATCCTCGGACGACACCTTGCCCGCCGAGTCTCGCCAGCGGAAGAGCCAGTCCTCGTCGACTGCGCGATCCGGAGGTTGCTGCTGGTCGTTCTCAAGCGCTTCCTCCGCGTTCAACAGCGCTTGGCGAACGTTAACGTCTGCCCGCATACGATCGAGAATCGCATTCCCCTGCGCGGCCTCAACGAGGGTGCCCCAAGGGAGTTCGCCGCGAGCCGCGAGCTCTGCGGTCGGGGCGGGACCTTCGAGTAGTCGGTGGTCGTCGGTGTAGTGCTTGCGTCCCGCGCGAATATCGGCGATGGCCTGCTCCGCCTGGGCGACAGCGAGACGTTCTGCCCGCTTCACGTCGATTTGGGCCCGGCCCGTCCGCCGCGTTTGCCAAGGACTCAACCAACCCGTAAACGCCTTCTCGACGGTCTCCCAGAGCCGGATTACGAGTTTCTCGCCCGGCAGGTCCATAGGCGCGCTCATACTCGGAAAATGTAACTCGGGCACCTAGAGCCTAACGGCCGACAGTCGTCCGGCGCACGAGCCGATGGTGCACCCCGACCCACAAAGAGCGACCGCATAATCCGGCCCCCATGCTCGGGATCTTCCTCCTAGCTGCGGTGATCATCCTCCTCGTCATCGCCACGATCGGCGTCGTTGCTCTCGTCTACGGCAAGGACATGCCAGCAAGGATATGGAGGCCGCTTCTCGACCGGCACGACGTATTGATTCTTGACACCGAAACGACAGGCCATTCCAAGTCTGCGCGGATCGTGGAGATTGCCCTCCTCGACACTCGCGGCGTTGTCCGGATCAACTCCCTCGTCATGCCAGCGGGGCGGCGCAGGATTGGAGCTTCTCGCATTCACGGACTCACGTACCGACGATTGGTCGAGGGTGGAGCACGGCCTTGGTCCACCGTGGCTCCCGAAGTAGCCACGGCGCTGCGGGAGGCGAGTACTCTGCTGGCATGGAATTCTGGATTTGATGTGCGGATGCTCCGTCAGACCGACAAGCGTTACGGGCTGCCCCCAACGCTTCCCGCAAGCCTCCCGGTGCGGTGCGCGATGATCGACTACCACAGCGACCGAATCTCGCTTGCCGAGGCGGTTATGGATGAGGGAGTAACTGAGGGGACGGCCCACCGCGCCCTAGGCGACTGCCAGAGCGTGCTCGCGATAATGCGAGCGGTGGTCCGTCGCTCGGACGAATCCGGCTCCTAGTTGGTGCCCAGAGGACGGCGCGAACCATCCCGCCGTTAGCACGAAGGATTGGCTCCGCTGAGCTCCTCTAGCGAGATGACCTTGAAGTCAGGTGATTCCTTCCACGGCGAAGGGAAGTTCACGATTACGGCTCTGGCGAAGTCCGTCGTCCGCATATAGGCCGTGGTCTGCGCCACATGCCCCTTAGTGATCCCGGATGTCACCGCCTTGAGTTCGACGGCGATTGCTCCATCGACAATGAAGTCAAGTCGATGCATCCCCACGCTCTGCTTCCGATAGAAGACTTCAACGTGGTGCTCGATGTCGTACGGAATCTTCAGATGGCGAAACTCCACGGCCATCGCCCTCTCATAGACCGGCTCGCTATGGCCTTCTCCTAGGTGGGCGTAGATCCTCCTGGCGGCACTCTTAATTGCCTCGATGTGTTGTTCCGTTGTCATGTTCTCCGGGGTCGATTTCCGCGGATTCTCCATCTCAGTCGCTCCCAACACGATTCTCGACGACGGGCCGAGCGCACACCTTACTCACGGGCAGGCGGCGGGCCGGGGCGGCTCGGGTGGAACCCCCTCCTGAACGCGCTTGGTCGTGACCAGTAGTCGCTCAGTCATCGTGCCCCCCTTTGCCGGAATGAGACCACTTGACCCTGAGAACATCTCCGCTGGATCGGTCGGCCCGCGCCAAAGACTTCCACCGTGGGCCGGGTGGTGCTACCGTGAACACCGCTTGCCCGCAAGGGAGAGCCGGACTCCCATTCCCGCCTCCCGCTCAAGGAGAACGAACAATGTCCGACCACCGTTGGGATTCCGCTCAGAACCCGATTCCACAAGTGTCGAACGTCTTTTACGTCAATCGGATGGCCGACGAATCGGTCATCATCCGATTCGGGTTCGTTCCCCCGGGCAGCCGCAACGTCGTCCCTCATGTGGTTGCAAGTGTTGCCCTGACTGGAAGCAATGCCGAAGACCTCGTGCGATTGCTCGCGGGGTCTTTGGAAGCCGTAAGAGCCGCCAACTAGGTGTCTTCGGCGGCGCGCCAACAAACCTCGTTTCCGACGACTCCGATGGGGGCTGCAGCGATGGTGATCGCTTCCCCCTCTCTCGCGTCCCGAAAGAGGGGGCTGCCTCGCGAGAGCGAGCACCAAAGAACGTCCCCACCCCTCTCTCTGAGTTGCAACAGGCCGATCTCCGGGTAACTCCTAACCGTGCGCTTGGACAACACCTCTCCCTCCAACACCACACCCACGATCTCGTCCCCATGGGTGAATCCGAATACCCACTCTACCCTGTCGAGGTCCTCGGCTTTCGAGGCTTCCCGCGCTAGCCAGTGAATCAGGCGCCTTGAGCGCGCCACAGCGCGCATCTCGATGAGCATTCCACCCGCAAAGAGGCCAAGCCAAGCCGCTAGGAGGATGCCGATGTAGGACCAGGGGATTCTGGCGAGAAGATCGAGCACGGCGTTGGCGCCCATTTTGGCGGCGATCGCTGTCGTAATGAGCCCACCTACCACCGCGACGACCAGGCTGATGCTGAGATTCCCTAGCGAGGACGAGAACCGGTCCCTCAGGTCTGCCATATTCACTCTCCTCTGCGCCCCCCCTGACGGCTGAGGCGAGCGTAACAGTGGCCGCCATAGTTCAGCCCTCCAATCCCTTGAGTTCACCCATCTCAACTTTGGCCGTTACCTTCCCCCCAAGGAGGAGCAAATGGTCTCGCGAGCCATCGAGAGGCAAGTCCGTGCGATCCTTATAGCCCGCGCCCGAAAGGGACGGCCACCTCTCACATACACCGATCTGTGCAGACAGGTCTCCGGTGCCCCCTCCCACCGCTCATTAGAACTGTACGAGTTGCTTGGAGAGGTATCGAGGCAGAGTTACCGAAAGCACAGGATCTTCTTGACCGCACTGGTGGTCGGCGCTGGCACCGGCATTCCGGGACCGGGGTTCTTCACCAAGATGGCCTTCCCCATTCTGGGAGTGGAGAATGTCCCTAACTGGAGGCGTTTCTGGGAGAAGGAGCGAGACCGCGTTTACGAGTTCTACGCCCGCTAACAACTCAAACGAATGCAGTCCGCGATTGTCGGCCGCTTGCGAGACCCGTGACGGGATTGATATCAGTGCCATGTTGGCATGTGCAAGACCGCTTTAGATCAATCGTTTACGACAAAGCGAGAGCGGCCCTGCGGGCCGCGGTGCCGGCTGAAGCCGGCGCTCCAAGCCGGGGGCGCCACCGGGGCGATAGGGCGTTACGACGTGCGCGGCGCGGAGCGTCCCGCGTGCCGGTCGGAGACCGGCGTTCCAAGCCGGGCGCGCGGCTCCGGCTGATCGGCGGTACGCGGTTTCGCGGCCCTGGGGGCCGCGATGCCGGCCGGAGGCCGGCGCTCCGAACGGACCGCCCTTCGGCGCTAGACGCCTGCGGCTTGCAGTTCCGCCAGGACGCGCTCCGGGCGGAACGGCAGGCGGCGCATCCGCACTCCCGTCGCGTCGTGGACGGCGTTCGCGATGGCCGCGGGGACCGGCTTGTGGGAGGGCTCGCCGGCGCCGTAGGGGCGGAGGTCCGGGCGGTCGGGGTTCGGGTCGCCGTTCACCACCACGACATCGATGCGTTCGGGGGCGTCGCGGTGGGTGAGGGTCGGGTGCGAGCGCCAGTCGACGCTCGTGACCTTCTCGCCGTCGAACCGGACCTCCTCGTAGAGCGTCCGGCTGATGCCGTGCAGGAGGTTTCCCTGGATGGTGTTCTCCAGGCCGTCCGGGTTGATCACCAGGCCGCAGTCGTGAGCGCAGACCATCCGGGGTACCCGGACTTGTCCGTTTTCGCGGTCCACCTCGACCTCGGCGATCACGGCGACGGTGGTGCGGGCGCGGTAGGCGTAGGCGATGCCGCGCCCGGTGAGCAGGCGACCGCCCCCCGCCCTCGCGGGTGACGGCCGGGCCTCCCATCCGTAGGCCTTGGCGGCGGCTTCGACCACCGCGATCGAGCGGGCCCGGCGGAAGATCTCGTCGTCATCCGCCGCACCCCGGAGGAGGTGGAGCCGGAACTCGACCGGATCCGCGTCCGCGGCGGCCGCCAACTCGTCGATGAACGACTCCGCGGCGAACGTGATCTGCGGGCCGTTCGGGTCGCGGAGGTTCCCGGTGCGGAGCGGCGTCTCAAAGACCAGCGGCAGACGGACCGCCCGCGTCTCCTCGCGCCGGTTCGGGACGTGGTACATCTCGTCCGGTCCGCCGGCGCCCCCGGGTACCGGCCGTTCGGGCCGCAGGCCCATCAACTGTGCGATCAGCACCGTCCGGGCCTGGTTGTAGCCGACGTGAGCGTAGTTGGCGATGCGGCTCCGATAGTCCAGCGCAACCAGGTTGCCGTCCGCATCGAGTCCCCCCCGGAGGTCGATGGCGAAGGCGGGACCCTTGGTGTCCCACGCCGTCTCCTCGTGCCGCATCCACTGCACCCGAACGGGGCGCCCCAGTTCCTTCGCCAGGTAGGCGGCCTCGAAGCCCGCGTCGTCCGCCGCCGTGCGCCCGTAGAGCTGCGGCCCCTCCATCCAGATCACCCGCACCTCCTCCGGGGGCATGCCCAGGAACTCGGCGATCCCGGTCCGGTGGCTGTACGGCTTCATGTCGTTCGTGTAGATCGTCATCTGCCCGTCCGACGGATCGGCCAGCGCGTGGGCGGGCCCGATCGCCGTGTGTCCCTGGAAGGGGACGTCGTAGGCGGCCTCGACGACGGTCGCGGCGCGCGCCAGCGCCCCGTCGGGATCTCCCTCGACCTGCGGCGCTCCCCGCCCTCCCGAGCGCGGCTCCGGCTCCGTGCTCCGCAGGTAGGCGAAGAGGTCGTCCGATGGCGGGAACGGCGCCGTGGCGGGCTTCTCCCAGGTGACCGCCAGACCTTCCGCGGCCTCGATCGCCTGCTCCTCGCGCTCGCACACGACCGCTACGTAGTTGCCCTTGCGCACCACGCGGAGGAAGCCGGGCATTCCGCTCACCGAGGACTCGTCGACGGCGGTCAGCGTGGCTCCCGCGAAGGGCGGACGCACGTTCCGGGCGTGGACCATCCCCGGGAGGTGGACGTCGACGGCCCACTCGAACGAGCCGTCCACCTTGGCGGGGATGTCGTAGCGCGGGATCGACTGGCCGACCAGCTTCAGGTCCTGCACCGGCTTGATGCTCGCGACGCCGCCGGCCTGGTTGATGTTCGCCCCGGTCAGCGCGACGTCGAAGCGCCGCCCGCCAACCAACTCCCCGTAGGTGACGCTCCGCGAGGGATCGCTCGCCAGCGAGATCACCCCTTCGCTCACCCGAAGCTCCTCCACCGGCTCGCCGAAGCGCTCCGACGCCATCTCCAGCAGTACCCGCCGCGCTTCCGCCGCGATCCGGCGTCCGACCATGGCGTCGCGCTCGATCGCGTCCGAGCCGCCCGAGCCGCCCTGGTCCACGGTCAGATCGGTGCGTCCCATGACCACCGTGGCCCGGTCGAAGGCGATGTCGAGCTCGTCGCACATCATCTGCCGGGTGGCGGTCCCGGTCCCCTGGCCGCCGTCGGTCTTGCCGACGTAGAAGGTCGCGCTGCCGTCCTCGTGCACGACCAGCCACGAGTCGAGCTGGAGGAAGTCGGGATCGGGATAGGGGCCGTCGGCCGCGGGCTGGGCCGCGAGGCCTTCGCCGGCCGCGCCCAGAGCGCTCAGGCCGAAGACGAAGAGGCCCGAGGACTTGAGGAAGTCGCGCCGGGAAGCGGTCCCCTCCCAGCGCCGGAGCGCCCGGTCGATTGCGTTCACGCCGTGCCCGGCGCTCATCGGTCCGCCTCGGTTTCGGCCATCGCCGCGGCCGCGCGCTTCACCGCCGACTGGATCCGGAAGTAGGTCATGCAGCGGCACAGAATCGGGTTCATGCCCCTGCGGATCTCG
Organism: Acidobacteriota bacterium; assembly: GCA_009835985.1. Classification (GTDB taxonomy): domain Bacteria; phylum Acidobacteriota; class Vicinamibacteria; order Marinacidobacterales; family Marinacidobacteraceae; genus Marinacidobacterium. The sequence continues at coordinate 6,654 of VXWI01000054.1, forward strand.
TCGTCGGTCGGGGCCGGGTTGGTTTCGAGCAGCGCCGCGGCTGTGAGGATCTGGCCGTTCTGGCAGAACCCGCACTGCGGCACCTGCTCATCGATCCAGGCCTGCTGGACCGGGTGCAGCTCTCCGTCCTCGGGCAGGCCCTCCAGGGTCGTGATCTCACCCCGGGTACGAGAGACCGGCAGGATGCACGAACGGATCGGGCGCCCGTCCATCAGCACCGTGCACGTCCCGCACTGGGCGAGGCCGCATCCGAAGCGCGGCCCCCGCAGCCCGAGATCGTTCCGGAGGACGTAGAGCAGCGGCGTCGCCGGATCGACGTTGACCGTGTGGGTCTTGCCGTTGACCGTGAGCGTGGTCTCTTGCATCAAGGGTCCCCCTGCCGCGAAGATGCTACCGGAGCCCCTCGACCCGCTCGAAGGTCATCGAGTTACCGCTCGGGAAGAAGAGCGTCAGCAGGCCGCCCTCCACCGTGACCTCGCAGGGCTCGCGGTGGTTCGCGTTCGCTTCCTCGGCAGACCGGATCGCCATCGCGAGAGGGGCCGCCGCCAGCGGCCCCGCCGCGCCGCCCGCCGAGAGATGGAACTGGTGGGTGAGCAGCAGGGACCTTCCGTCGCGCGACCACTCCCCGCCCTCGGCGGACCCCCGGACCGCGGCGCCGTCCTCGCCGGTCACGAAGAAGGTCACGGACCACTCGCCGCGGCCCCCGTCATCGCTCCGGGGGAGGAACACGATCCGGCCGTCCACCGGGAGCGTCTCCCCGGCCGCGAGGCGATACTCGCGCGGCCGCCAGCTTCCCACGATGGGATCCGGGGCGGCGGAAGACTGCGGGGAGACAGAATTGACGTTTGCCGGCCCCGAGGCGCCAGCGGCGAGGGGAACGGTCAGCCCCAGCGACAAAAGGGCGGACGCGGCGAACAGGACAAGACAAGGAGGACGGTGCGAGCGCATGCGGAGGACAAGGCTACCCGCTCGCCGGCGCCGGCGGCCGGGCTGCGGACGAAATCCGTGCCATCTGCGGAGTAACCTTCCGCCGTCATGAGGATCACGGGAGCGAGGAGGACGCGGCTCGGTCCGGCTGCCGGCCTTCTCGTCACCCTGACGTGGTTGCCCGGGTGCAGTCTCGTCGCCAACATGGCGGTGAACTCGATTTCGGGACTGCTGGCCGAGGGGGAGGCCGTCCTCCGGTCCGACGACGATCTGGACCTCGTCAAGGCGCCGCTCGCGAACAACCTCTGGCTCATGGAGACGATGCTGGAGACGAGCCCCGAACACCGGGAGATGCTGTTGAGCGCGACCAAGGGGTTCCTGCTGTTCGCCTACGGCTTCGTGGAGCCGGACCTGTTCGATCTCGACTTCACCCAGTTCGAGGAGAAGCAGGCGGTGCGGCGGCGCGCTGGCCGCCTCTACCGCCGCGCCACGGGCTATGGCATGCGGGGGCTGGAAGTGAACCACCCCGGCATCGAGGCGCGCCTCCGGACCAGCCCGGAGGCCGCCGCCGCCGAACTCGAGACGGACGACGCCGCGCTGGCGCTGTGGACGGGGACTGCTCTCGGCGCCTGGATCGGGATGGATACGGACAATCCCGAGGCCACCGCGGACCTTTCCCTGATGGGCGCCCTCCTGAACCGGTCCCGCGAACTCGACGACACGGTGGACGACGGAGTGGTCTACGACTACCTCAGCATCTACGAGGTGTCCCGGATCGGGGGCTCCATCGACCAGGGACGCGAGTACTACGAGCACGCGCTCGAGATCGGCCCGGCGCGGGCCCCGGTGCTCTGGGCCACCTGGGCCGAGACGGGATCGGTCGCGAGCGGCAACCGGGAGGAATTCGAGACCCTGTTGCGGCAGACGCTCGAATTCGACATCGACAGCGAACCCGGAGCGCGGCTCCTGAACCAGGTGGCTCAGGAGCGGGCCGCCTGGCTGCTCAGAAACGTCGACGACTATTTCCTCGACGACATGCAGAACCCATAAAACCAGCAGAGAATTGGTCATGCCGAACGTCAGAAAGTTCCTTCTCGCCGGCCGCAGCGTCGCGCTCGCGGCTCTCGTCCTCGCCCTGCCGGCGGCCGCCGCCGAGGCGCGGGTCAACCTGCGGCTCGCGACCGTCGCGCCGCGGGGGTCCGCGTACCACCTGATCCTCGACAAGATGGCCGCCGAGATCGGCCGGGAGACCGGCGGCGAGGTGCGGATTCGCATCATTGCCGGAGGCGCCGCGGGCGACGAGACCGCGATGATCAGCAAGATGCGGATCGGCCAGGTGCAGATGGCCGCGGTCTCCAACGTGGGACTCGCCGAACTGGACCCGAGCGCCTGGACGCTCTCCATCCCGATGGTGTTCCGCGACTACCCGGAATGGGACCACGTCCGGGAGGCGATGAACCCGGCGATCGCGGAGACGCTGCAAGGGCACGGGTTCCAGGTCATCGCCTGGGCCGACGTGGGCTGGCTCCACTTCTTCGCGAGCGACCCCGTCAATACCCTCGAAGACCTGCAGGCGCTGAAGCTGGCGGGCGCCTCGAACGACCAGACGGTCCTCGATCTCCTGCGCTGGTCGGGCTTCGACCCGGTCCAGATCAGTTCGGTCGAGCTGGTGAGCGGCTTCCAGACCGGACTCATCGAGGCGGTCCCGCTGCCGATCGTCCTCGCGGAGGGGTCCCAGATCTACCGCTCGGCGAGGTTCATGAACGATCTCCCCTGGGCGCCGCTGCAGGGCGCCATCATCGTGCACGAGCAGGGTTGGGAACGGCTCGACGCGTCCCAGCAGGAGGTGGTGCTCCGCAAGAGCAACGAGGCGGCGGAATCGTTCCGCGAGACCAACCGCGAGCAGGAGCGTAAGTCCCTCGCGGCGATGAAGTCGCGGGGCCTCGAGGTGATCGAGGCCTCCTCCGCGTTCGAAAGCGCCTGGATGGAGACCGCGGAGAAGCTCTTCCCGCTGGTCCGGGAGCAGCTCGTCTCCCCTCCGGTGTTCGACCGGATGATCCGGCTGCGCGACGAGTACCGGGCCGCCAATGAGTAGCCCCGCCGCGGGCTGACCCGCGGAATCCGCGCCGGGGAACCATGAGTCCGGACGCCGCAGGCGCCGTCCCGGAGGGGGCCGGCGCCCCGGATCCAGCCGCCGCGCTGCCCCGGAGCCGTCTCGCGGTCCTCGAGGACGCGGTCTCCGTCGGCGCGCTCGTCCTCATGGCGGCGATCCCGATCACCGAGGCCCTCATCCGTCCGGTCTATCCGACGGGCATCCCGGGCTCCTTCATGTGGGTGCAGCACCTGACGCTCTGGGTCGCCTTCCTGGGGGCGGCGGTGGCGTCCCGCCGGGGCGAGCTGCTCTCACTGAGCGCCGGCCCGAGCATGGTGTCCGAGGTCTGGAGGCCGCGCCTGCTGTCGCTTTCCGGCGCCGTCGGGGTCGTGGTGTCCGTCGTGCTGTCCTACGCCAGCGTGGTGCTCACCCGGGCCGAGTGGGAGGGCGGCCGCGAACTGGCGCTCGGCGTTCCGGTCTGGGCCGCCGTGGCGGTCATGCCGGTCGGTTTCCTGCTGATCGCGTGGCGGCTCTGGCGCCGCGTCCCGACCCGCTGGGGCCGCTGGACCGCGGTCCTCGGCCTCGCGATTCCCCTGCTGCTCCACGAGGGGCTCACCGGGTGGGACCTCACCGGATACGGCATCGAATGGCCGCTGCTCGCGCTCATCCTGATCGCCGCGGCGTTCGGAGCGCCGATCTTCGTGGCGCTCGGCGGCGCCGCCGCGGTGCTGTTGTGGAGCAACTGGGACCCGGTCTCGGCGATTCCAGCCGAGGCTTACAGCATGGTCACGAAACCCATGCTGCCGACCATCCCGCTCTTCACCCTCGCGGGCTACATCCTCGCCGAGGGCGGTGCGCCCAAGCGTCTCGTGGTGCTCTTCCGCGGGGTCTTCGGCTGGATGCCGGGCGGGGTGGCGGTGGTCGCGATCGTGATGTCGGCGTTCTTCACCTGCTTCACCGGGGGCAGCGGGGTGACCATCCTGGCGATGGGCGGGCTGATGTTCCCCCTGCTGCTCGCGGACGGGCACCGGCCCAAGTTCGCGACCGGCCTCCTGACCGCGGCGGGCTCGCTCGGCCTCCTCATCCCCCCCTCGGTCGCGGTCATCCTCTACGCGATCGTCGCCGAGGTGGACATCCCGCGGCTCTTCGTGGCCGGGCTGATTCCCTCCGCCCTCCAGATCGTGCTGGTGGCCGGGTTCACGATCCTGGTGACCCGGCGCTTCGCGGGCCAACGCTTCAAGGGCACTACCTCGTCGTTCCGGATCGGGGAGGCGGCCAAGGCGCTCTGGACCGCGAAGTGGGAAGCCTCCATCCCCTTCGTGGTGATCGGCGTGATGCTCGGCGGGATCGCGACGCTCGTGGAAGCCGCCGCCATCACCGTCCTCTACGCGCTGTTCATCGAGTTCGTGATCCACCGCGAGGGGAAGACGTTCTCGGACCTGGTCCGCACCGGGGCCAACGCCGTGACGCTGATCGGCGGCGTGCTGCTCATCCTGGGCGCCGCGCTCGGGCTCACGAACTACCTGATCTTCGCCGACATCCCGGGGATGGCGATCGACTGGGTGCAGTCGTTCGTGGCCTCCCCGCTCTTCTTCCTGCTGCTGCTGAACATCTTCTTGCTGATCGTCGGCTGCCTCATGGACATCTACTCGGCCATCGTGGTCGTGGTGCCCCTGGTCGCCCCGCTCGGACTCGCCTTCGGCATCGACCCCCTGCACCTCGGGGTCATCTTCCTCACGAACCTCGAGCTGGGCTACCTGACGCCGCCGGTGGGCATGAACCTCTTCCTCGCCTCCTACCGGTTCAAGCGGCCGCTCGGGGAGGTGTATCGCGCCTCGGTGCCGTTCCTGCTGATCCGGGCGGGCGCGGTGCTGCTCGTGACCTATATCCCGTACCTGACCCTGGCCCTGCCGGGACTCTTCTTCGACTGAGCACCAAGGAGGCGGAGTGGACTTCCAGATCGCCGACCGGCAGCGGAAACGCCGTGTCCGGAGACTGGTCCTGGCCGGCGGCGGCGCCGCCGCGTTGCTGATCGTGGTCCTGCTGCTCGGCAGCATCGCCCCCGGCGCGCCCGAGGTGGACCGCTCGGTCGTCTGGACCGGCGTCGTCGAACGGGGCGAACTGGTCCGGCAGGTCCGGGGACCGGGCACCCTCCAGGTCCCACCCGAACAGATCCGCTGGCTGGCCGCCGAGACCCGCGGGCGGATCGAGGAGCGGCGCGTGCTCCCCGGAACCCCGGTCGAGGAGGACACCGTACTGCTGGTTCTCTCGAATCCCGAACTCGAACAGCAGACCCGGGAGGCCGAACTCCAGCTCCGCGCCGAGGAGGCGGAGCTTCGGCGGCTGCTCGACCAGACGCGCTCCGACCTGCTGGAGCAACGAAACGCGGCTGGCCAACTCGCCGCTTCCTCCACCCAGGCGCGCCGCCGCGCCGATGCCGACCGCAAGCTCTTCGAGGCGGGGCTGGTTGGGGAACTGATCCACCGGCGGAGCGAGCTGAGCGCCGAGGAACTGGAAACCCGCCACGGGCTCGAGGAGGAGCGCCTCTCCATCCTCGCCGATTCCAGCGCGGCGCAGGTCGCCTCCAAGGAGGCGACCGTCGCGCGTTACCGGGCGGTCCTGGAACTCCGCCGGCGGCAGCTCGCCGCCCTCACGGTGCGGGCTGGCCGCGGCGGAACCCTGCTGGAGGTGCCGGTCGAGGTCGGCCAGGAGGTGAGCCCGGGAGCGAACCTCGCACGGGTGGCGGACCCCCGGGAACTCAAGGCGGTGCTGCGGATCGCCGAGACGCAGGCGCGCGACGTCGAACCCGGCCAGCCGGCGCTGGTGGACACCCGGAACGGGGTCGTGGAGGGCGTCGTCTCCCGGGTGGACCCCGCGGTGCGCGAGGGCACGGTGGCCGTGGACATCGAGATCGCCGGCGAGCTTCCGCGCGGCGCCCGCCCGGACCTCTCGGTGGACGGCACGATCGAGCTGGACCGGATCCCGGACACGCTCCACGTCGGCCGGCCGGCGTACGGCCAGCCCGGGAGCACGGTCGGCCTCTTCCGCATCGCCCCCGACGGGGCTACTGCGGAGCGGGTTCCGGTCGAGCTCGGCCGGGGCTCCGTGAACCGCATCGAGGTGCTGAACGGGCTCGCCGAGGGCGACGAGATCATCCTCTCGGACACCTCGACCTGGGACGCCTGGGACGCCATCCGGCTCCGGTAACGCGCCGCGTCCGGATCAACCCATCCGGCGATCGCTGGGTGCAGCTACCCATCGACCCGGTTGTCGATGGGTGCAGCTCCCCGCCGGCCCCGTTATCGATGGGTGCAGCTCCCCGCCGGTTCCGTTATCGCTGGATGCAGCTCCCCGCCGGCTCCGTTATCGATGGGTGCAGCTTCCCGCCAGCACCGTTATCGATGGGTGCAGCTACCCACCGACCCGGTTATCGATGGGTGCAGCTCCCCGCCGGCTCCGTTATCGATGGGTGCAGCTCCCCTCCGACCCGGTTATCGATGGGTGCAGCTGCCCGCCGACCCGGTTATCGATGGGTGCAGATCCCCGCCGGCCGCTCTATCGCTGGGTGCACGCGCCGGACGGACGGCCGCGTCACGGCCGGCTGAGTGAGAGCGCGATCCGCTCACCAACCCAGTCGGCGAGTTCCCGGCCCTCGGCGTCCTCCGGGTCCGGCGACCCGAGCAGGAAGCGTTCGGCAAACACGTGGGGCGGGTCCGAGTCCCGTACCAGGAGGACGTCCAGGCGAATCTCCTCGCCGCCGCCGTTGGCCTCGCGCGGAGGCGTCCAGGACGAGCCCGGGCCGAGCGGCTCCCCCGGGCCCGATTCGAGGCTTCCGGCGAGCACGTAGTCCGCGCCGAGTCGTCCGGCGATTCCCACCAGCCCTTCCGCGCGTTCCGAGGGACCGAACGCCGGGCGGAGCCGCCGCGGCGACAGTTCGAAGATGCCCCCGGGGTCCCGCTCGAGACGCGCCCGCACCGCTTCGGTGAGTTGGCGCGCCAGCAGAGTGAACTCGCCCCGGCCAGTGCGGTTGTCGAAATCCGGGATGAGCAGGACCGGCCGGTCCACCGGGTCCGGCCGCCGGATGGCGGTCGGCTTCCCGGCGACGGCGAGCAGACCGAGCCCGGTCGCAAGCGCGAGGATCCCCGCCACCACGAAGGACCCTCTCGGGACTTTGCCGCTCACCTTGCCCCCGGACGCTAGCGCGGCGATCATAGGGCTCGAATTCCATGAACGCCGTCGCCCTCGTCAAGCAGGTTCCCGACCGGAACTCGGCGTTTCGCCCAGCGGGCAACTGGATCGACGAATCCAGCCTCGGATACGGCATCAACGACTACGATCGCTACGCCGTCGAGGCGGCGCTGGCGCTGAAGGAGGCGGGACACGCGGCGGAGACCGTGGCGGTGACGGCCGGCCCGGCCGACGCCGGCCAGGTGCTGCGCAGTTGTCTCGCGATGGGGGCGGACCGCGGGGTCCATCTGATCACTGATCGCGCCCACCTCGCCGATCCCTTCTTCGTGGCGCGGGCGCTCGCCGACGCCGTTTCCGGGCTCGATGCCGGGGTGGTGTTCGCCGGCCTTCTCGCCGAGGACAGCGGCCACGGCCAGGTGGGAGGGCTGGTGGCGGGCCTGCTCGGCTACTCGTTCGCCTCCGCCGCCACCGGACTGCACTTCCGTAACGGGCGCCTCGAGGTGCACCGCGAACTCGAAGGCGGCCGGATCGCGGTCGTCGAACTCCGCCTGCCGGCGGTGGTGGCCGTCCAGACCGGCATCAACACCCCGCGCTACGCAAGTCTCCGCGGCATCATGGCCTCGCGGCGCAAGCCGGTCGAGCGCGTGGAGCTCGCCGCTCCCCCGGATGGCCCCGGGCTCCGCCGGCTGACGCTCGGCAGGCCCGAGCGGGGCGCGAGCGCCGAGATCCTCCCGGGTTCTCCCCAGGAGGCGGCAGCGGCGCTCGTTCCCCGGATGCGGGCCGGCGCCGGAGTCTCCTTTCCGGGAGACGCGTCATGAGCCGCCGGGTCCTGGTCCTCGCCGAGCGGAGCGAAAACGGCGTCGCCGACGCCAGCTACGAACTGCTCGAGGCCGCGTCCCGGCTCGCCGGCGGGCAGGATGGGGTGAGCGCCGTGCTTCCGGTCGCTGACGCCAGCGAGGCCGAGGGGCTGCGCGAAGTTCTGCCGGCCGGGGAACTCCTGCTGGTGGAAGGGCCGGCGCACGCGTCCCCGACCGCGGACGGAACCGCCGCCGCAGTGCTGCACGCCCGGGAGGCGAGCGGCGCCGAGTGCATCCTCCTGCCCCACGACCCGGTCGGCTGGGACGTCGCGCCGCTGGTCGCGGCGCGGCTTGGAACCGCCGCCGCCACCGCCGTGTCGGCGCTTTCCTGGCGCGAGGACGGAATCGCTGCCAAACGCTCCGCCTTTCTCGGGAAGTTCGTCCAGGAGGTGGAGGCGCCCGGCCTCCCCGCGGTGGCGACGGTGGAACGCGGGGCCTTCCCGGCCCGGGAACCGGGGCCGGCGCTCTCGGTGCGCATCCTCCCTTCCCCCGTGGGCCCCGGCGACCTGCGTTCGCGCCTCGTCGAGGTCCGGGACGCGGGCTCCGGCGGGGTGGACCTGACGGCGGCGGAGGTGGTGGTGGCGGCCGGCCGCGGCCTCGGCGGCCCCGAGAACCTCGACATCGTGCACGAACTGGCGGCGGCGCTCGGAGGCGTGGTCGGGGCTTCCCGGGCGGTGACCGACGCCGGCTGGCTTCCTCACGAGCTCCAGATCGGCTCGAGCGGCGCCACCGTGTCGCCGAAGCTCTACGTCGCCTGCGCCATCTCCGGCGCCATCCAGCACCTCGTGGGCATGCGGGGTTCCCGGTTCGTGGTGGCCATCAACAAGGACCCGGACGCCCCCATCTTCGGGGCCGCGGACGTCGGCATCGTCGGCGACGCGCTGGAGGTGATCCCGGCGGTCACCGAGGCGGTCCGGAGGAGCGGCTGACTCCCCGGCGTCCGGCCTCGATCTCGGCAAGCATCTGCTCCGGGTCGGCTGTCGGCGCCTTCCATTGCGCAGCAGCTTCTATCGCCCGCATCTTCCGTTCGATTCGCTCCGCCTCCGTCTGAGTGGCTGCGCGCAGCGTGCGCCGCACCCACTCGGAAAGGCTGAGACCCTCGCCGCGGGCCACACGGCGGGAGTCTCCGTATTCCTCGTCCGACATGACGACGTGGAGCCGCTTCACGGCTACGACCAGCAACGAGAGATCCCGTCACCGACGAGGTACTCGCGATCCAGCACGGTCTTGCTGCTCCTCGGCTGTCAGACCATGTCGTCCGGCCGGACCCACTCGTCGAACTGCTCGGCGGTGAGGAGGCCGAGGGCGAGCGCCGCTTCCTTCAGCGAGGTTCCGTCGGCGTAGGCCTTCTTGGCGATCTTCGCCGCGTTGTCGTAGCCGATGTGCGGGTTCAGCGCGGTGACGAGCATCAGCGAGCGCTCCAGGTTCTCGCGCAGGCGGCCCTCGTTCGGCTCGATGCCGACCACGCAGCGTTCCCGGAAGCTGTCGCAGCCGTCCGCGACGAGCCGGGCGCTTCCCAGGAAGTTGTGGGCGATCAGCGGCTTCATGACGTTGAGCTCGAAGTTGCCCCCCGCCCCGCCGACCCCGATGGCCACGTCATTCCCGAGGACCTGGGCGGTCGCCATCAGGAGCGCCTCGGACTGGGTCGGGTTCACCTTGCCCGGCATGATGGAGCTGCCCGGTTCGTTCGCCGGGATTTGGATCTCCCCGATTCCGGAGCGCGGGCCGGAGGCCAGCCAGCGGATGTCGTTCGCGATCTTGTGGAGCGACACCGCCACCGTCTTGAGCGCCCCGTGGCCGGCGACCAGCGCGTCCTTCGAGGCGAGCGCCTCGAACTTGTTGGGGGCGGTCACGAACTGGCAGCCGGTGAGGCGGGTCAGCCACGTTGCGGCCCGCGCCCCCATCTCGGGGTGGGCGTTCAGGCCGGTCCCCACCGCGGTGCCCCCGAGCGCCAGCTCGCGGAGGTGCGGGAGCGACGCCTCGATCCGCGCGGCGCCGTGCTCCAGTTGGGCGGCGTAGCCCGAGAACTCCTGGCCCAGGGTGAGCGGGGTGGCGTCCTGGAGGTGCGTGCGCCCGATCTTCACCACCGACCGGAAGGCCTCCGCCCGTTCGGCGAGCGCCGCGGCGAGCGCCCGCACCGCGGGGAGGACCCGCTCCTCGAGGGCCAGGACCGCGGCCACGTGCATCGCGGTGGGGAACACGTCGTTCGAGGACTGTCCCCGGTTCACGTCGTCGTTCGGGTGGATCAGCCGCCCCTCGCCGCGCGGCCCGCCGAGGATTTCGCTGGCGCGGTTCGCGAGCACCTCGTTCATGTTCATGTTGGACTGGGTGCCGCTGCCCGTCTGCCAGACGAGGAGCGGAAACTCGTCCGGATGTTCGCCGGCGAGCACCTCGTCGGCCGCCGCCGCGATGGCGTCCGCCTTCTCCTCGGAGATCCGGCCGAGATCCCGGTTCACGAGCGCCGCCGCCTTCTTGACGAGGGCCAGCGCGGCGACGATTTCACCGGGCATCCGCTCCCCGGAGATCCGGAAGTTCCGCCGGGAGCGCTCGGTCTGCGCCCCATAGAGCCGCTCCGCCGGAACGGCTACCTCTCCAAGGGTGTCCCTTTCGATTCGGGTGTTCGACTCAGTCAACGGATCCTCCTTCTGTGGGACGGTCGTGATGCATCGGAATCGTACTGCGGGGGATGCCAACGGAAGCGGTAACCCGGCGTCGGCCATGCCGGGCCCCCTGTGCTAGCAGCTCGTGCTAGCATTCCTGTCTTCCCTCCGGGAGGTGCAGCCATGGGTTCTGCCATCACCGTCCGCGGCCTGAACGAGGCCGAGAAGAGCTGGCTCAAGGCGGAGTCGAAAGACGCCGGGATCTCCATGGAGGAGTTCGTGCGCCGGATGATCCGCAGGCAGCGCGAGGAAAGTACCCGCAAGGAAAGCGTGGCCGACATCTGGCTGCGATATTTCGGTCCGGAGAACGGAGTGGAGCTGCCTCCCCGCGGCCAGTACGGCTACCGGCCCCTGGAGTTTCCCGAGGACGAGTTTCCGCTGGAAGACGAGAAGTGACGTCGCGGCTCTCCTGGCTGCTGGACACCAACGTCGCCTCCGAGCTGATGCGGGCGCGGACGGATCGCCGCGTCGCCAGATTCCTTTCCCGGATCGCCAACGAGCAAGTAGGCCTCGCCGCGATTTCCGTCTGGGAAGTTCTCAACGGCATCCGAAAGCTCCCCGCCGGGCGCCGACGCAGTGCGCTTGACACCCGTTTCCGAAACGTCCTGGATTCCTATCGGGACCGGGTGCTGCCCTGGACCGAAGACGACGCCCGGGTCTGCGCCCGGATCATGGAGGAGAAACGGAGGCGCGGAGAATCGCTCGACGCTCAGCTTCCCGACGCCTTTCTGGCCGCCGTTGCGGTCCGCCGCGGCCTCACCATCGTCACGCGGAACACCCGCGACTTTGAAAACACCGGCGCCCGGACGGTGAATCCCTGGAAGGACCCGTAACCCGACGCTCGGCCGCTCAGCGGCTTCCGCCGAGGGTTGGAGACATCGCCCTGCGCCTGGTGACGCCTCCGGCCTGGAACACCGGCTTCAGCGGGCACAGCGGCCCGCAGGGCCGCGGGCGGTTCGTCGCTCCCCCGGATGCGGGGATGCGCGCAACCGAGCCATCCCGGCGAATGAGGTCCGTCCAGCCGCCCGCCTGCGGCGGGCTGTGTCGGCTGAAGCCGGCGTTCCAAGCCGCGCCCGCCACTCTCCCGATCCGGGAGCACGGGCCCTCAGCGGCAGTTCCCCAACGTGCGGCGGAAGAAATCCTCCACCCGGCGGTAGAGCGCGATCCGGTTCTCGGGGTCGCGGAAGCCGTGCCCCTCGGGGTAGGTGTGGGCCTCGTACTCGATCCCGTGTTCCTCGAAGGCGGCCACCGCGAGTTCGAAGTTCAGGAAGGGCGCGCGGACGTCCCGGTCCCCGTGCTGGATCAGCACCGGCGTAGTGATGTTGCCGATACGGGCGAGGGTCTCGGTCTTGTCGTAGATCTCGGGGCGTTCCTCGGGAAGTCCGCCGTGGCCGTCGATCGTGAAGATCCTGCCCAGCCGGTCCTGGTGCTCGAAGGTCTGCCGCTCGGAATAGATGCCGGCCATCGGGGCGGCGGCGTCGAACCTGTCCGGAGTACGGGTGATCGCCGCCATGCTCTGCATGCCCCCGTAGCTGTAGCCGTAGATCCCGACCCGGCCGCTCACGTACGGCTGCTCCCGCAGCCAGTCGGCGGCCGCTCCGGGATCGAGGGCCTGTTCGTTCAGCCAGTCCTCGTCCCCGAGGTCCTGGAACTCCCGCCCGAACCCCGAGCCGCCCCGGTAGTTCACGGCGAGCACCACGAAGCCCCGGGAAGCGAGGTACTGGTCGGCGAGGTTGGGCCCCGCCAGGTAGGAGTTCGTCCCGCCGCCGTGGACCTGGACGAGCGCCGGACAGACGCCGCCGGCCTCGACCTCCGGCGGGAGATAGAGGAACCCCTGGATGTAGTGCCCGTCGAAGCTGCGGTAGGAGATCTCGCGCGGCGACTGGACCCCTTCCCAGACCGGTGACAGCCGGGTCAGCCGCTGGGCCGGCCCGCCGGACGCCGGAACCGTGTAGAGGTCCGAACCCTCGGTGGCGGAAGAACGGACGAACGCGAAACGCTCGGCACCCGCGCTCGCCGTGACGCTCCCGAACACCCCGCCGAGGTTCGTCATCCGGGTGGCCGCGTCGCCCGCGGCGGGAACCGACCACAGGTGGTGTTCGCCGCGCTCCTGGTGGGTGAAGAAGAGGCGCGCGCCGTCCCCGGACCAGAATGGCCGGAACCGGTAGGCGGTGGCGAAGGAGGACATGGGGAGCGGCTCTTCCGCGCCGCCCGCCGGGTCGAGGAGATAGAGATCGGCGATGTCGAGATACCAGTACTCCTCGTTCTTCACGCCGAGGACCGCGAGCCGGCCGCCGTCGGGAGACCACGCCGGGACCGTGGAGATGGCACGGATCGAGGTGGTGAGCCGGCGTTCGTCGCCGGTCGCGACGTCGGCGAGCCAGACGTCGTCGGCACGGTAGTCCGCCTTGTTCGCGACGTACGCGACCGTCCCGCCGTCCGGCGACCAGGAGACGCCGAACCGCACCTCGTCAACGGTCATCGCGTCCGAGGTGAGCTGGCGCGGGTTACCGCCCGCCGCCGGTACGAGCCAGACGTCCTGACTGCCGCTCGCGCTCGCCATCACCGCGACCGTCTCGCCGCCGGGCGACCAGGCGGGAGCGCGGACGCCTTCAAGTCCGTCGGTGAGCCGGACGGCGTCCGGATCGCCGACCGGGGCGCGGAAGAGATTCCCGTCCCGGAGGAACGCGATATAGCGGCTGTCGGGCGACCAGGCCGGGGAGCTTCCGGACAGCCAGAAACGCGGGACCGGTGGGTCCTCGGTGAGGTCGAGCAGGTGGATGCCCCGTCCGTCGGCGCTCTCGGCGACCGCCGCCACCCAGCGGCCGTCGGGCGAGATGGCGGCGGAGAATACGCCGCCCCGGGCGTCGCGGAAGATGTTCTCGAGAGTGAGGGGAACCCGGGCATCACCCGGACCTTCACCGTTCGGCGGACCACCGCAGGCCGTGAGCCCAAGGGCGCCGAAACCGATCGCCCGGAGAAGGGTCCGCGACCGGGCGAACCGGCCCAGGCGGAGGGGCAAGAGGGTAGCTCTTGGGGTGTTGTGCCGCACGATGACGTATCGTGCCACCGCGCCCTCAGATTGGCGGAGCGCAGCGTCATCAGCGCTGGTTTCGCGCTCCCGCGCGATGCCGGCCGGAGGCCGGCGCTCCGAGGCGTCACCAGGCCGGTACCATTGGGATTCCATCACCGGAGCAACCGTCAGCCATGAGAAGTGCCCTCCTGCCCCGCGGCCTCGTCGGGATGCTGTCCGCCTTCGCCTTCGTCCTCGCCAGCCCCGTGACGGGTCAGACGAGCGCCGACAAGAGCTACTACGCCTACGTGGCGGCCGAGTCCGACGACACCGTGGACCTCGTCCGCTTCGGGCCGGACGGCGGCGAGCTGCTCCGGCGGATTCCCGTGGGGATCCTCCCGAACGAGATCGAGGGCCCGCACGGCGTGCGAGTCTCCCCCGACGGCCGCCACTGGTACGTCTCGATCGCCCACGGCATGCCCTACGGCACCGTCCACAAGTTCGAAACCGGCACCGACCTCGAAGTCGCCGACACCACCGCCGGCCTCTTCCCCGCCACCATGGACATCAGCCCGGCGACCGGGTTCCTGTTCGTCGTGAACTTCAACCTGCACGGCGACCACGTGCCCTCGAACGTCTCGGTGATCGACACCGTCTCGATGACCGAGATCGCCCAGATCGAGCAGGGCGTGATGCCGCACGGATCGAGGCTGAGCACCGACGGGATGCTGGCCTATTCCGTCGCCATGATGAGCGCCGAGCTGTTCGAGATCGACACCATGACCTTCCAGGCCAGCCGGCGGATGCGCCTCACCGGCGACAACGCGACCACGAAGGCGGTGATGGAGGGAGATCCCCACGCGGGGCACGCGATGGGCGGCGGGCCGGCGGCGAGCCCCACCTGGATCCAGCCGGCTCCCGACGGCAGGCACGCCTACGTCGCGCTCCAGGGGTTGAACCAGGTCCTCGAGGTGGACCTCGAAGCCTGGGAGCCCCGGCGCCGGTTCCACACCCAGCGGGGGCCCTACAACGTCGACGTCTCGGCAGACGGCAAACACCTCGTGGTCACCGAAAAGACGAACGACTCGGTCGGCTTCTGGGATCTGGAGAGCGGGACCGAGCGGGCGTCGGTCCCGGCCTCGGCGCGCATCACCCACGGGGTGGTGATCACCCCGGACAGCCGCTTCGCCATCGTCACCGTCGAGGAAATCGGCGGCGAACCCGGGCGGGTCGAGTTCTACAGCCTGGAGTCCCTGGAGCGCGAAGCGGTCGTCGAGGTCGGGAAACAGGCTTCGGGCATCGCCTTTTGGAAGACGGAATAGCTGCGGCGCGCGGCGCGCCGGGGAAGCTCCCCGTCTTCCTGGTCACTCTCGCGCTCGGCGCCGCGTGCGCCCCTCCCGGGCCCGAACCGGCGGAGTCCTCCGGTGGCGCCACCCCCGACTGGCCGGACCGGCACGCCGAGTACGACGGCGCGATCGGGGACGGCCCCGAGTACCGCGCGATCCAGGCCCGGCTGGCCTCAGGCTGGAACACCTGGGACAGCCGCAGCGTGCTGCGCTACGTCCTGCTCCCCGACGGGCTCGCGGTGAACCTCGGCCTCAAGCGGCACCGCTACCTCGAACAGAGCCATCTGACGGAGGCGCTCATCGGAAAGCGGGAGGAAGGCGCGGAAGTGGTCCGCCCCGGCATCCGCGCCGTGGACGGGTCCTACCAGCGCCTCGAGATCGCCTGGCGCGGCCTCACCGCCGCCGTGGAAGCGGGACACGGCGAGGACGGCGAACTCGTGGTCCTCGTGACCCCGGAACCGGAGCCCGGCGCCTCCTTCGAGCTGGTGGTGAGCGCGGGAATGGTCTGGAACCGGCCGGGCGCGGTGGAACCCGCGGGCGGAGGTCTCCACGCCCGGCTGCCGGACGGCGAGCGGACCGTCCGGGTCGCGGGGACGCCCGCGACCGATCCCTATGCCGGCGGTCTGGCGCCCCACCGGATCGTTCGGCTCACCGAACCGGTCGGCGTCTACACCGCGGTCCCCGGCGCCCCGGCGAAATCAGCCGCCGATCTCCGGAACATTCTCGACGGCCGCCGCGCCGAACTCGAAGCCCGCGCCGCCGCATACGGAGAACTCGCGGAAGCCTGGCTCGCGGTGACCTCCGGGTTCGCCTGGAACACCGTCTACGAACCCCGCCACGAACGGGTCGTCCCCACGGTGGGCCGGCTCTGGAACCGCGAGTACGGCGGCGTGGCCCTCTTCGGGTGGGACAACTTCTTCCTCGGCTACCTCGCGACGCTCGAAAGCCGCGACCTGGCGCTCGCCGGCATCGTCGAGCACCTCCGGGGCCACACCCCCGAGGGGTTCCTGCCCAACGACAACCGGGGGAACGGGAGCAAGTCCTGGGACCGCTCCCAGCCGCCGGTGGGCGGGATCATGGTGCGCGAGGTGTACCGGCGCTTTCCCGAGCGCTGGTTCATCGAGGCCGCGTTCGAGCCGCTGCTCGCCTGGAACCGCTGGTGGCCGGAGGCCCGCAGCAACGGCGGCCTTCTCTCCTACGGCTCCCACAAGGCGAAGAACCCCTTCGCCGAGCCCGTCGTGCGCACGAAGACCGCCGCCGGCTACGAGTCCGGCATGGACGACTCCCCGATGTACGAGGACGTGCCCTTCAACCGGGACGAAGACGTGCTGGAACTCCAGGACGTGGGACTCACCAGCCTCTACATCGCCGACTGCCGGGCGCTCGCCGAATTGGCGCGCCTCCTCGGGCGCGAGGCGGAGGCCGCGGAGCTCGAGGAGCGCGCCGCCGCTTTCAGCGATGCGCTCGACGGCCTCTGGGTCGAGGAGCGGGGCTACTACCTGAACTACCGCACCGATCTGGACCGGTTCTCGGAACGCCGCTCCCCGACCCTCTTCTACCCGCTCCTCGCCGGAGTGGCCTCCGAAACGCGCGCCGGCCGGCTCATCCGGGAGCACCTGCTCAACCCCGAGGAGTTCTGGGGCGAGTTCGTGCTCCCTTCGACCACCCGCGACGACCCCTCGTTCCCGCGCCAGCGCTACTGGAAGGGCGCCATCTGGCCGCCGCTCAACTTCCTCACCTACCTGGGACTCCGGCGGGCGGGCGACCGCACGACCGCGGCCGAGCTTTCGGCGCGTTCTCTCGATATGTTTCTCCGGGAGTGGCGGCGCCGGGGCTACGTGAGCGAGAACATCTCCTCGATCACCGGAACGGGGGACGACGAGCGCCTCTCGAGTGACCCCTTCCACTCCTGGGGCGCCCTCTTCGGGATCATGGCGTTCATCGAGTCCGGCGATCTGGCGCCGCCGGAGGATCCCCTCCCACGATGACCCGCGGCCGCCGGGCGTCCACCCTTGCCGCCCTCGCGCTCGGAGTCTCCGCGGCCGCCGTCGCGCAACCCGAGGGGCCGCCCCCCTGGCAGGACCCCACCGTCTTCCAGATCGGCCGGGAACCGCCGCGCGCCTCCTTCACTCCCTACCGGAACCCCGAAGCCGCCGTCACCGGACGCCCGGCCGACTCGCCGCGCCGGATCTCGCTGAACGGCGACTGGAAGTTCCACTTCGTCCCCCGCCCCGCCGACCGGCCGACGGAGTTCTTCGAGCCCGGCTTCGACGACTCCGCCTGGGACGAGATCCCGGTGCCCTCGAACTGGGAGCTGCTCGGGTACGGCTATCCCGTCTACCGGGACGAGTTCTATTCGTTCCCCGCGAATCCCCCCTTCGTGCCCGAAGACGACAACCCGGTGGGTTCCTACCGGCGGAGCTTCGAGATTCCGGCGCGCTGGGAAGGGAACGAGGTCTTCCTCCGGTTCGACGGGGTCTACTCGGCCTTCTACGTCTGGGTGAACGGGGCCTTCATCGGCTATAGCGAGGGGAGCCGGACCCCCGCCGAGTTCCGGATCACGGAACAGATCACCACCGGCCCCAACACCCTCGCGGTGCAGGTCATCCGCTGGAGCGACGGCAGCTATCTCGAGAGCCAGGACTTCTGGCGGATCAGCGGGATCGACCGCGAGGTCTCACTCCTTGCCCGGCCACCCACCTTCGTCCGTGACTTCTCGGCGAGCGCCGACCTCGTCACCGGCTACCGCGACGGCATCCTGGACTTCAGCGTGAACGTCACGAACCGGGGGCTCGGGGCGGCAGGACCTCACGAAGTGCGCTACGAGCTGTTCGACCCGGAAGGCGACTCCCTCTGGGGCGGCCCCCAGGTGTTGCAGCTCGACGTGCCCGCCGGCGGCGAGGCCTCCATGGGGGCCACCACCACCATCCCGGACGTCCGCGCCTGGTCCGCCGAGACCCCGAACCTCTACCGGCTCGTCCTGTCGCTCGCGGGCCCCGGCGGAGCGGTGACCGAAGCCACGGCGGTCCGGGTCGGCTTCCGGCGGATCGAGACGGCGGACGGCGAGCTGCTCCTGAACGGCCGTCCGATCGTGCTCCGGGGCGTGAACCGGCACGAACACGACCCCGAGCGGGGCCACGTGGTGGACGAGGCGGGGATGCTGGAGGACATCCGGCTCATGAAGCGCCTCAACATCAACGCGGTCCGGACGGCGCACTACCCGAACCTGCCGCGCTTTTACGAGCTGACCGACGAGTACGGGCTCTACGTGGTGGACGAGCCGAACATCGAGTCGCACGGGATGGGGTTCCTGCCCGAGGTGACCCTCGCGGCGCGTCCCGAGTGGCGGGACGCGCACCTCGACCGCACCGAACGGATGGTCATCCGGGACCGGAACCACCCGTCGGTGATCATCTGGTCGCTCGGCAACGAGGCCGGCGACGGCGAGAACTTCGACGCCACCTCGGAATGGATCCGGGAGAACGACCCCTGGCGGCCGATCCTCTACGAGCCCGCCGGCGAACGGGACGTCGTGGACATCGTGGCCCCCATGTATGTCCGTCCCTACTGGCTCGAGCACTACGCCGCCTCCCGGTCGCAAAAGCCCTTCCTGCTCGTCGAGTACGCGCACGCCATGGGGAACAGCGTGGGGAACCTGGCCGATTACTGGCAGGTGATCGACTCCGATCCGAAGCTGGTCGGCGGGTTCATCTGGGACTGGGTGGACCAGGCGCTCCTCCGCGAGGACGCGTCCGGCCGGCCCTTCTGGGCCTACGGGGGCGACATCGGGCCGCCGGGGATCCCCACCGACGGCAACTTCCTGGTGAACGGGTTGGTGTCCGCCGACCGGAAGCCCCACCCGCACGCCTTCGAGGTCAAGAAGGTCTACCAGCCCGTCCGGATCCGGGCGCTCCACGCCCGTTCGGGGCTGATCGAGGTCGAAAACCTCCGCGCCTTCACCGACCTCTCCGACCTCGCGGGAAGCTGGCAACTGACCGCGGATGGAGTGGTCGTCGCCGAGGGGGAGGTGCCGCCGGTCGCCACCCCACCGGGAGCGGCCGAGATCGTCTCCTTCGACATCCCGGAAACCGGGATCGAGCCGCTCATGGAGCGCCTCCTGACCGTCCGCTTCCGCACCCGCGAGGACGCGCCGCTGGTCCCGGCCGGCCACGAGGTGGCGTGGGAGCAGTTCTTCGTGGACGTGGTGCACCCCGACGACATCGAGGAGGAGGAAGAGGAGGAAACCGCCGAGGAGGAGGGCGAAGAAGAGGAAGAAGCGCCCGCCGAGGGCGAGGCGGAAGTTCCGGAGGAGGAACAGGAGGAGGAAGAGCCGGCCCCGGAACCGCCGCCGATGGAGCCCCTGACCGTCCGGGAGTCGGAGGACGCGGTCACGGTGGGCGGCCGGGGCTTCACGCTGGAGTTCAGCCGGGAGCTCGGTACGCTCCGTTCCTTCCGGGCGGGAAGGCGGGAGCTCCTGAACACCGGCCCGGTTCCCAACTTCTGGCGGGCCCCCACGGACAACGACTACGGGAACGGCTTCCCGGCGCGTTCGGGGGTGTGGAAAACGGCGGGAAGCTCCCCGGCCCGCGTTCTCGAGGACATCGTGGTGTGGCAGGACGACGACCGGCTCCGGGTCGAGGTGGAGAGCCGCTTCTCGCTCCGTTCGGTCAATGCGTTCTACACCCTGCGGCACGAGATCTTCGGCAACGGAACGGTGGCCGTCTCGGCGCGCCTCTCGGGCGTGAACGAGGACCTCCCCGAGATGCCCCGTTTCGGGACCCTGCTCACGCTGCCGGAGTCGCTGTCCGAGGTCGAGTGGTACGGGCGCGGCCCCCACGAGAACTACTGGGACCGCCGGACCGGCGCCGCGGTGGGCCGCTACCGGGCGCCGGTGGCCGAACTCGCGCACCCCTACGTCCGCCCCCAGGAGACGGGCACCCGCACCGACGTGCGCTGGGCGACATTCACGGACGCGACCGGCGCGGGGCTCCTGGTCATCGGGCTCCCCCACCTGTCGTTCTCGGCCCTGCCCTACCGGATCGCGGACCTCGACGGGGGCGAGACGAAGAGCCGCACCCACTGGGCCGAGCTCGTCCCCCGCGACGAGATCACCCTGGCGGTGGACTTCCGCCAGACCGGAGTGGGCGGCGACGACTCCTGGGGCGCGGTCCCGCACCGCCAGTACACGCTCTGGCCGCAGAACCTCGACTTCCGCTTCCTGATGCGTCCGATCGGCCCCGGGGACGACCCGAGCGTCTTCACCCGGCTGGTGCTTCCCGACGAGGCGGCGGAGGACGCCGTCTACGGCCGCTCGCTCGACCTCCACGACTTCGCCGAACGGAACCTGGCGGCGCACCTCGCCCGGGGCGTGACGGCGGACGTGGAGCCGCCGCAGTCATCGCCCTATTCGGCCGCCGGCGACGCCGGACTCACCGACGGCATCCGGGGTTCGGTGGACCGCCGCGGCGGCCACTGGCAGGGCTACCGGACGGACGAGGTCACCGCCGAACTCGATCTCGGGCCGGCGCAGCCGGTGTGGTCCGTGAAGTTCTCCTTCCTCCAGCATCCGGGCTCCGGGGTGTACTTCCCCCGGCGCGTCGAGGTCGCGACGAGCCTCGACGGCCAGTCCTGGTCCGAGCCAGCGATCCAGGAGGTCCAGGACCCGGCCACCGTGGGAGAGGACACTCCGGAGGGCGGAAGGCGGCGCGTCACGGTGGCGCTCGAGGGCGGCGAGGCGCGCTTCGTGCGCATCCGGATCACCGGGCTCGGCGAGGTTCCGGCCCCCTGGCCCACCGGGCCGGACGGGGCGCGCTACGAGGGCGAGACCGCCTGGATCTACCTGGACGAGATCATCGTCCGGTAGGAGAAGGGACCGCCCCGTCTCCACATCAGCTCTGCGGCGCGCCGGCTTGGAACGCCGGTCTCCACACCGGCACGCGCGGCGCTCCGCGCCGCGCACGTCGTAACCCCCATCATTCTCATCGCACAACGCCTCGGAGCGCCGGCCTCCGGCCGGCATCGCGGCCCGAGAGGGCCGCGAAAACCCGCATGCCGCCGATTCCCGGAGTCGGAGTCGCGACACTCGTCGCGGGCGCTGCTGCAAGAATCGCCCGGCATGTCCCGCCATTCCGTGCGCCGCCACCTGCGCGTCGAGGTCGACGCCTACGACGAGGCGATCCGGCGTTTCATCCCGGGATACGAGCCGATGCTCGCATCGGCCGCCGCGGAGATCGCGCGGGTCGCGCCGGAACACGTCCTCGACCTCGGCGGCGGCACCGGCGCCCTCGCCGAAGCCATCCTGCTTGCGGCGCCGGGCGCGACGGTCGAGCTGATCGACGTGGACCCCGACATGCTCGCGGTGGCCCGGGAACGCCTCGACGGGTACTTGCGCCGGACGCGCTTCCGCGAGGCCTCCTTCGAGGATCCCCTCCCGGAGGCCGACGCAGTCGCCGCTTCGCTCGCCCTCCACCACGTCCCCACGATGGACGAAAAGCGGCGCCTCTTCGCCCGGATCCACGACTGTCTCCGCCCGGGCGGCGTCTTCGTGAACGCCGACGCCACGATGCCGGCGGAACCCGATGCCCAAGAGCCCGTGTGGCGTGCTTGGGCTGCCCACCTGGTGTCGTGCGGCATCCCGGAAGAGCGCGCCTACCGGCACTTCGCCGAATGGCAGGAAGAGGACACCTACTTCCCGAAGGAGGTGGAAGCCGCGGCGATGCGCGCCGCGGGATTCGAGGCGGAACTGGTGTGGACCGAAGACCCGATGGTCGTCGCCGTCGGACGGACCCGGGGATTGGATCGGCCGTGAGAATCTTCAACATCGACTCGGACGAACGACTCACGAAACCGATGCGCTAGGCTAGGTCCGCGGTCTGAAAGGCATGGCGAAGATCACCCTGAGGGCGAATTTCCACCAGGAACGCAACCAGTGGATCGGCTGGTGTCCTGATCTGGACGTGACCTCCCAGGGCGCAACGAGGGACGAAGCGGAAAAGAACCTGCGGGAAGCAGTGGAACTGTTTCTGGAGACGTGTCAGGAAATGGGGACCTTGGACGAAGTGTTGCGAGAGGCCGGGTTGCTTCCGATTGCGGAAGTGAAGACCTTCCAGGTCGCCTGGCCCCTGCTCAAGGACTCCCGTTCCGAGACCCGTGCCGCGACTCCATCCGGTTAGCGTCGAGGCTCTGATCCGGGTATTCGAAGCGGACGGCTGGGTGCGGACCCGGCAGAAGGGCTCCCATCTGAGCCTCACGAAACCGGGTCACAAGCGTCCGCTGGTCATCCCGACGAACAAGAAGGAGGCGGAGGTTTGGCTCATCCGAACCAATCTGCGAACCGCGGGGATGGACCGCGGCAGGTATTTCGACCTGCTCGAACGCGTCACGTGAACGCGGCGACGGGCGGAGAGCGCGGGTCTCCGTCCCGCCGGGAGTCAGGATCGTGCGCTCACCCCCCGAGCAGCGACCGCGCCAGCACCCCCATCCCGAACCCGAAGTAGTTCCCCACCGCGTAGCCGGCGAGCGCCACCGCGATCCCCGGGAGCATCTGGACGGCGTAGCCGCGGGCGGAGGCGATCGCCACCGCGGAGGCGGCGCCGCCGATGTTCGCCTGGGACGCCACCGAGAGGGTCCCGGCGTCGATCCGGAGGAGCCGTCCCACCCCGAAGATCACGAGTCCGTGGACGGCGACGATGAGGGTTGCGAACCAGAACAGCACCGCGCCGGCGGCGAACATCTCGGAGACCAGGGACCGCGCCCCGTTCGCCGCCAGGAACAGGTAGAGCAGCGAGTTCCCGAGCACCGGCGCCCCCCGGAGCTTCCGCACCGGGCCGACGTGGCCGAGGATCAGGGTGATGGTGGTCAGCCAGAGCACCGACGGGACCACCGGCCACGCCGCCGCGATCAGGCGCGCCGCGACCATGGTCCCGAGCGTGATCGCCGCCAGTCCGAAGAAATCCAGCATCCGGAGGCTCTCACCGCTCTCGTTGAGCCGCTCTTCGAGCGTCAGCGGCCCCTCACGCGGCCGGTTCGGGTCGAGAGCCCTCCCGCCGCGGAGCAGCGCGGGAATCGCGATGCAGGCGGCGAGCCAGATGCTGGTCACGATCACATCGGCGGCGAGCGCCCCCGACATGAGGTTCGGGTCGGTCTCGAAGGCCGCGGCGAGCGCGTAGAAGTTGGCGCTGCCCCCAATGTAGGTCCCGGTGAACTGGCCGGTGAGCTTCCACGCCTCCGGACCCAGCGCGTCGGCGAGCAGGACCGTCGCGAGGAACGTCCCCAGCATGGTGCCGAGCGCCCCGAGCCCGAACGCGGTGAGCATCGCCTTCCCGGCCTTCAGGACCGCCCGCAGGTCCACGTTCAGGAGCACCAGCACGATCGCGGCGTTGATGTTGGAGATCTGCTCGTAGCTCTCCGCCTCGCCGACCAGGATCCCGGTATTGGACAGGACCATCCCGAAGAGGAGGCACAAGAGCCCGGCGCTCAGTGACCGGAAGAACCGGTAGTTGCGCTCCAGCCAGACGGCGAGGAACACCGACGCCGCGAGCGCCAGGAAGATCCCGAAGGGGTCGGCGATCAAGAAACGCCCTTGCTCAGCCCCCGAGCAGCGTCCGCGCCATGGTCCCCATCCCGAACCCGAGGTAGTTCCCGAACGCGTAGCCGCCGAGCGCCACCGCGATCCCCGGCAGCAGCTTGTCCCCGTAGCCGCGCGCAGTGGCGATCGCCACCGCCGAGGCGGCGCCGCCGATGTTGGCCTGCGACGCCACCACCAGTGTCCCCGCATCGAACCGGAGCAGCCGGCCGATGCCGAAGATCACGAGCCCGTGAACTCCCACCGTGATCAGCGCGTAGAAGAACAGCGACGGCCCGTAGGCCAGCATCTCCGAGACCAGCGACTGGGCGCCGTTCCCGGCCAGGAACAGGTAGAGCAGCGAGTTGCCGAGGACCGGGGCGCCCCGGAGCTTTCGGACCGGCGGCGTGTGGCCGAGGACGAGCGCAATGGTGGTCAGCCAGAGCACCGCCGGCACCACCGGGACCGCGGCCGCCAGGAGCCGCGCCGCCACCATCGCCCCGAGCGTGATCGCGGAGAGCCCGAAGAAGTCCATCATCCGCAGGCTCTCGCCGCTCTCCTTGAGCCGCTGCTCGAGCGTCAGCGGGGCATCGCCCTTGCGGACCGGGTCGAGCCCCTTCCCGCCGTAGAGGAGCGCCGGGATGACGAGGCAGGTCGCGAGCCAGCAGGCGGTGACGATCACGTCGGCGGCGACCGCCCCGGACATGATGTTCGGATCGGTCCCGAAGGCTCCCGCGAGCGCGTAGAAGTTCGCCCCGCCGCCGATGTAGGTCCCGGTGAACTGCCCGGTGAGCTTCCAGGTCTCGGGGCCGATGGCGCCGGCGAGCAGGAACGTGGCGACCGCCGTCCCGAGCATGGTGCCGGCGGCGCCGATGCCGAACGCCCCCAGCATGGGCTTCCCGGCCGCCAGGAGGGTGCGAAGGTCCACGTTGAGGAGCACGAGCACAATCGCGGCGTTCACCCAGATGTTGCCGAGCTGGTAGTAGGCCTCGGCGTCCCCCGGCAGGAGCCCGGAGTTCGACAGGATCATCCCGAACACGAGGCACATGAGACCCGCGCTCATGGCGCGGAAGAAGCGGTAGCGCCCCTCGAGCCAGACTGCCAGGAAGACCGCCCCGGCGAGCGCCAGGAAGACGCCGAAGGGGTCCTGGATCACGGGCGCTTCCTTTCCCCGCTCAGCGGATGGCGTCCGCCCATTCGCGCACCGGGTTCACGAGGGTGCCGATGCCCTCGGCCCAGCAGGCGGCGGTGTCGCCGGGTTTCATGAAGATGGGCGGGATGCGGGCGTACCCCACGCCGTCCGGGGTTCCGGTGGCGATCACGTCGCCCGGCCGGAGGATCAGGTTGTGGGAGGCGAACTGGATGAGTTCCGGAATCTTGTGCTCCATGATGCCGGTGTTGGCGTCCTGCATGATCTCGCCCGACAGGGTGAAGCGGATGTCCAGGTCGTGCGGGTCGGCGACGAACTCCGCCGGGGTGATGAAGGGGCCGAGCGGGGCGAACGTCTCCGTGGACTTCCAGACCAGCCAGTCCGACCCGTAGCGGTCGTCGCCCCTGCCCTCCCGGTCGCCCACGTCGTTCATCATGGTGTAGCCGAAGACGTGGGCGCCGGCGTCCTCCGCCTCGACGTCGCTCGCCGGACGGCCGATCACCACCGCGAGTTCGCACTCCCAGTCCACCATCTCCCGCTCGGGCTTCATCAGGATCGGCTCGCCGTGACCGATGGCGATGCTGCCCGGCTTCAGGAAGAGGTACGGGTTCTGCCGGCGGTCGCCCGGCTCGCGCTCCCAGAAGTGGTCCATCGAGACCTGCTGGTCGTCGAGCGCCGAGGCGTCGGACATCGCGGCCGGCGCGCCGGTGGTCATCTCCACCCCGTGCGCCGGGTAGTTGAGGGCGGTGGCCAGGATGATCCCCGGGCGTACCGGCGGGAAGACGTGGAGCCCCTCGAGGTCGTGGATCCACACCGGCCGTTCGTCCGCGGGGCGGTCCAGTAGCGGAACGACCTGGTCCACGATGGCGTGCACCCGGTCGCGCATGCCGAGATGCCAGCGCCCGGCGAGTGCCTTCATGTCCTCCGGCATGGGGAGACTCACCCACATGCGGTTGTGCCGCTCGAGCGAGGCGTTCGCGCCCGCGAGGTCCACCGCCCAGGCGTCGCGGAGCACGATCCCCAGGAACGCCTCGCCCCGGTGCTCGAAGGTCCCCAGCCGGAAGGGTTCGGCCGATGCGGCGGCGGGAACCGCCAGTGACAGCACAAGCGCGCCGGAGAGCGCGGTGCGGCGTTCGTTCATGCCGGCGGCGGAGTATGCCAGCCCTGGGCTGGCGCCGCTAGCAGCCTGTGGTGAAACCCACGTGAGCGCCGAGACGGGTGAGGCGCCCGGCTGACAAGGCGCGTGAGGGAGGAATACCGGGTGTATTCCGACCGAAAC
The DNA here is from genome assembly GCA_009835985.1 of Acidobacteriota bacterium. Lineage (GTDB taxonomy): Bacteria > Acidobacteriota > Vicinamibacteria > Marinacidobacterales > Marinacidobacteraceae > Marinacidobacterium. Next base: position 32,729 of record VXWI01000054.1, read on the forward strand.
GCAACGACGAGCGCATCGCAGAGGCGCGGTTCAGACGGGATGCATCGCCCGTCGAACGCCGCGTGGGTTTCACCACCGGCTGCTAAGGCCGGAGATCCAGCACCGGGTCCTTCTCGCCGGTCATCTCCCAGCGCACCAGGGTGATCGGGATGACTCCGGCCGCGTAGAAGCGGTCGAAGAAATCCCTGACGCTGAAGGCGTCGCCCTCCAGCACCGCCACCTCGGCGAGGAGTTGCTCGATCTGGATCTTCCCGATCACGTAGCTCGTCCCGTAGCCGGGCTGGCGCAGGTAGAGACTCTGCTCGCCGCGCACGAGGGCGCCCTCGGTCAGCCAGCCGCGCGGCGTCCACTTCATCGCGTAGGCGACCGCCTCCTCCATGTCGAAGCCGCCCCCGTGGAGGTGGAGTCCACTGATGGCGCGGGCCGCGCGCTGGGCGAGCATGATCCAGGTGAGCTCCCGCGACCTTGGCGAACCCTCGAGGAGACCGAGGTGCATGAACATCTCCTCGACCCCGGTGGCGAGTCCCTCCGAACGGAATGCGTAGATGTTGAACAGCGACGGCACCGCGCGGAGGGGGCTCAGGTGGGGCGCGTCCCGCATCGCCGCCAGTTCGATCCAGTGGTGCATGTGCGGGCGGAAGGCGTCCGGGTCCCGGTAGTTGACCTCGCTGAAGAAGTTCCGCAGGTCGTCCGGGTCCTCGAGCGGCTGGAAGGTCCCGTTCACCGCCCGGAGCGCCGGATCCATGTAGTCCTCGATGGTCTGGACCTCCTCGCGGACCAGGAAGTCCATGTAGCGGTCCACGGACTCGTTGAGGCGCCGGTCGTACTCCGCCGCGGACGCGATCCGCGCCAGTTCGGGGAGCGCCCGGTTCCGGTTCTCCTCAAGGCGCATCGACGAGTGAGAGCGAGCCAGTTCCCGCTCCATGATGGTCACGATCTGCTCCCACGACCAGGGCAGCAGATGGACGTGCCGCATCGCCCAGGTGTAGTTGTCGGCGCCGATTCCCGAGGGACCCGTCTTCGAGTCGGCCTCCGCCTCGAGGAACTCCCCAAAGTCCACCGTGGCGGCGTGGGCTGCCTCGACCGCGGCGTCGAGCTCAGCGCTCGTTTCCGCCACCCGTTCACCGAACGCGGTGAGGTCGGCAGCCTGGTTCCGGAAGTAGCGGAATCCGCCGAGCCAGAGGTCCCGGGCGTTCGATTCCGCGAGGTTTGTCTTCGCCTGCGCCAGCACCCCGGGGACGGTCCCGACCCGCTCCGCCAGTTCGGCCGCGTCCGCGTCGGATAGGGGGTAGTCGTAGGTCCAGAGGTCGATGAACCCGTGCATCACCGGTCCCTCGTGCGCCGGCACGTCGCTCTGGGCCGTGAAGATCTGGACGTAGAAGCCGGGATCGCGGGCCCACGGCCGCCGCACCCGGTGGTCGAAGTCGAGCCCGTTCATCTCGGCGCGGAGCAGGTGCCAGTCGACCTGCTCGGAGACCGGCCAGCTCTCGGGCGCGAGCGCATTCAGCCGGGCGCGCCACGCCGGCAGTTCGGCGTGCTGGCGCGCCATCGCCGCGGCGCCGTAGTCCGGAATCCCGTCCAGGAACTCGGGCTGCTCGAACTCCCGCCACTCGTCGAAGAGAGCGACGAGGTCCGCGTAGGTGCCGGGTTCGGCCGCGGCCGGCGGGGGTGGTTCGGAGCCGCACCCGGCCAGGACCCCGGCGAAAAACAGCGGCAACAGCCGCCGTGGAACAGGCATGGACGCGGAACGGACGGTCATGGCTTGCCTCCCCGACCCGCCGATCGTACGCGCCCCGGCGGCGGCGTGCAGGAAACCTCGCTGCGGCTAGAGGAGCGACCGCAGCGCGCGCAGGAAACGCTCGACGTCGTCCCGGGTGTGGTAGTGCCCGAGCGACGCTCTCACGACCCCGGCTTCCGGATCGTGGCCGAGGCTCTCCAGCGTCGACGCGCACCCCAGATCGCCGGCGCCGACCTGCACCCCCTCGGCCTCCAATGCGGCGCCGAGCGCCGGCGCGCCTTCGCCCTCGCACGTGAAGGTGAACGTCGGAATCCGGTACGCCGCCCGCCGGGGGTCGTCCTCCCCGAGGACCGAGACGCCCTTGATGCGTGCGAGCCCCCGGAGCATCCAGCGGGAGAGGATCCGTTCCTCCTGGCGGATGCCCTGCATGCCCTTGCGCATCGGTTCCCGGCGTCCGAAACGCTCGGAGGGAGGCGCCACCGGAGCATTCGGCGCCTCACCGAGCCGTTCGGCGTAGGAAACCGCCCGGGCGAGCCCGGCGAGGACGTTCGGAGAAACGGTCCCGTTCGGCGAGGCCGCGGGACCGAGCCTGCGGGCCCAGAGGGTGGCGCCACGGGCGCCGAAGAGTTCCGCCGCGTCCGCGATGACGGCGTCGCAACGCAGATTGCGGATGTCGAGCGAGCCGTGCGCCATGAAGTGGCTTGCGTCGGTGGCGAGCACCGCGTCCGTCCCTTCGAGAAGCTGTGCAACCGGGATGATCTCGTTCAGGGAGCCCGTCACCGGACACGCCTTGGTCAGCATCACGAGGCGGGTCCGCTCGTTGACCAGCGCTTCGAGGTCCCGGAGCAGCACCCTGCCCAGCCGGCGCGGCCGCCAGTCGGATATCTCGACCCCCTCCGGGAGAGCGGCCTTCCACGCGGCCCGCCGGTCGTCGGGCTCCGAGGCGCAGAGGACGATGCGATCCCCCTCGCGAAATCCAAGCGGAAGGATCAGGCGGCGCACCAGGTCCGGGTAGCTCTCGCCGACCGCGATCTGATCGTCCGCCCACTCGGCATTTGAATTCCAGAACCACGCCAGGTCCGCCCGCAGGTTGGCCTCCGCCGACGCATCGGCCCCCACAGGCCGTGGCCGCAGGGTGCGGGGAGACCCCACACTGTCGAAATCAAGCAGGCGGGCCGCCGGTGGATTGAAGGACTCGGTGACGAGCGAAAGCGGGAGATCCATGAGTGGCAGGGGCCTCCGGGCCGGAGCGAACGCCCACCCCCGATTAGGATAAAGGCCGGGAGCCATCTATGGACGATTCGATGTCGCTGATCCCGAAGTTTCCGGGCGAGGATCCACTGTTTTCGGTGCGGACCGACAGCCGCGGCATCGTCGTCGTCACGGGGAACGACCGGATCGCGTTCCTCACGCGCATCATGTCCGGCGAGCTGCCCGCCGCTCCCGGCGCCGCCAGGACCGCCCTTCTCGGGCCGAGGGGCAACCTGGTTGCCACCGCGATCGCGACCGTCACGAGTGAGGCGGTCCTGCTCGAATGCGACCGGGCTCGCGACGAAGCGCTCGCTACGGCGCTGGACCGGTACCGGATCGCGGACGACGTTGAAATCGCTCTTGCGGAGCGCGGCGACTTCGAGATTGTCGGCACGGACGCCGCTCCAACGCCGGGACGACCGGATACCGGGCCCCAGGGGTGCGTCGTGGAAACGGGGGCCGGATACGTGCGCCGGGATTTCCGGCCGTGGACGGCGAAGACCATGGTCCACGTCGGCCTCGGGACCGGCGGCCGCGAGTCGTTCCGGGACCTCATCGAGGGCGGCGGGGAGTCCGTGGAAGCATCCCCTGCGGAACAGGAGTACCTCCGCGTCCTCGCGGGCGAGCCGCGGTGGGGCGCCGAGCTCGACGAGCGGTCCCTGCCCCTCCAGAGCGGGTTGTCCGCGCACGTCCGCCTCGGCAGGGGCTGCTACATCGGACAGGAGTACGTGGCGCGGCAGGCGCACCGGGGCCGGATCCCCCGTCTCCTGCGCCGGCTGGAGTTCGACGAGGAGTTCGCGCCGCAGGTCGAATCGGTCGTCCTCTTTCAGGCCGGGCCCGCCGGCCGGGTCACGAGCGCCGCCCCCCGCCCGGACGGCTGGGACGGGCCGGCCGGCCTCGCCCTCGCCGTGGTCTCGGCCGACGTGCCGGCCGGCGCCTCGGTTCAGGTCCTTCACGGTCCGACCGCCCGTCTCGTCGAAATCTGAACGAACGGACCGCGAGAACGCACCGGAGCGCCGGCCTCCGACTCTCGACCGAACGGCAGGGCGTTGTCCCCCACACGGTCGCGTTTGATCCGGTCCGGGATCTGCACCACAATGGTGCATCATGGTGCAAGCGGACCACGATCGCCCCCGGCGAAGCGCCGTCCGCCGGGTGTCCGTTTCCTTCGACGCCGGGGACTACGAGGAACTCCGGAGGATCGCGGCCGAAAAGCGGGTGTCGCTCGCCTGGGTGGTCCGGGATGCGGTCGCCGCCTACATCTTCCGCCGGGGGCCCCTCTTCCGGCAGCCGCCGCATTCCCGATCCGGGCGGAGGACTCCGGAATGAGGCCCTCCGCTCTCGCCCGACTCCAGGGCGCCGGGGGTGTCAGGTTCTGGCGTATGCGCCTTCGAGAATGCGCCCCATGACCTTCTCCACCCTCCTCTTCTCCTTGTTCGTACTGGCCCTCGGCGTCGCTGCCTACGTCGCGGGCCTCAGGCGCGGGGAGACCGCCGGGCGGCGGCAGACCCAGTCAGATCTCAAGGACATCGCCCGCGCCGCGGCCGCCGAGAGCAACCAGCAGGCCCGGGAGGCCTACGAACACGCCACCGGACATGCCGTCGAACGCCTGCAGGCGGCAGCACGCTCGGACCGCGAGCTCGGGCAGGCAAAGTTCGACGAGACCGCGGGACCGCTGCGCGAATCGCTCGCCAAGGTCGAGGGTCTCGCGCGGGAGCTGGAGCAAAAGCGCGCCAGGGACCATGGCGCCCTCGAAGAGGTGGCCAAGAACCTCTCCGAGCACGTGCAGAGCGTGCTGGGCAGCAGCCGCTCGCTCCGCGAGGCGCTGAAGGGTGATCGCCAGGCCCGCGGCCGGTGGGGGGAGATCCAGCTTCAGACGCTGATCGAGTCGGTGGGGCTCACCGCTCATTCCGACTTCCGGACCCAGACCGGAACGAACGGCGCTCGGCCGGATCTGTTGCTCCAGCTACCCGGAGGGGCGGTGCTCCCGGTGGACTCCAAGGTGCCGATGGACGACTACCTGACCGCCACGGACATTGATTCGCCGGAACTCCAGGACGCCGCCTTCGCCAAACACGCCAGGCGCGTGAAATCGCATGCCGACGCGCTCGGCAAGCGCGACTATCCTGCGAAGCTCGGCGACGGCCCGCCGTTCACGGTGATGTTCCTGCCGATCGAGTCCCTGCTGGCGGAAGCCATCCGCCACGAACCCGATCTGCTCCAGTTCGCCGCCGACCGGAAGGTGGTTCTCGCCACGCCGCATACCCTCCTCGGCCTGCTCTGGAGCGTCGCCGCGATGTGGCGGAACGAGACCAGCACCCGGAACGCGGAGCAGATGAAGAAGGCCGGTCTCGAACTCGAAAAGCGTCTCGAGATCTTCCTGGGCCACTTCGCCGACGTGGGGAGTCAGCTCGCCAGGACGAACGCGGTCTACAACGCCGCCGCCGCGTCGGCCGAGTCGCGTCTCACGCCGCACCTGCGGAAACTCCGCGAACTGGGCGGCCAGCCGGAGGAGACGGGAGAGGACAGGCTGCCGAAACCCGTCGAGATGGCGCCGCGCCGGCTCTTCGGCGACGACGTGGACGTGGTCGCCGAGCGGGAACTGCTCTAGAGGACGAACCGCCGGGCAGTTCTGTCTCGCGGCTCCGGGGCCGGCGTTGCGGCCAGGGAGACTGCCGGCAGGGGAGACACGTTTTGGCGTATCCGGCCGCGATGATGTCCCCATGACGATCCTCGCGCTTCTTCTCGCGGCCCTGACGGCAGTCCTGGTCCCGGGCGGTCTCTACCTGGCCACCGTGGAATCGCCGGGTTCGACTCCGGCCGGTCGAAACCGCGGAACCCGCGCTCGCTAGGCCGGCAATCCGAGCCGGAACGGCGCCGCCCCCTACGCCTCACGGTCGGTCGCGGACACGATGGGCTACGCGCCCGGTTTTCGAGCACGATCCGTCTCGCATTCCTACGGCGACCCTCACCAGGGATCCGGAGTGAGCCCGGGAAGCACCACCGCGGGCCGGGTCGATTTGAAGAAGATGAGCACGTCGTACCAGCGGGCCAGTGGGGTCGAACGCCAGTAGTTCCCCGGGGCATCAGGGTCGTAGTGCGTGTGGATGTAGCGGAACGGGCGCGTATCGCCGAGCCAGGAACTGCCCGGCGAGGCCGGATCCCAGGACCGCAGGTCGAGGACCAGCCGGGAAGCGGAAGCATCCGCCAGGTAGTACTCGAACGAGTGTGGCGCCGGAGGACTCAACTCGTGCACCATTTGAGCGAGAAACTCCGATCCCCGGCGCGCGTGGGCAGTGAACTGCCCGCTCTCGTGGCCGAAGGCGACGCTCAGCAGTTCGTCCCCGAACATCTCGTGCAGGTGAAACCCCGCGGCGACCGGGTCCCGTGCGAAATGGAAATTGTGGGCCCAGAGGACGAGCCCGCCACCCGCCGCGACACGTCCGTTGATCCAGGCGATGTTCTCGGCCATGGACTCCGAGCGGGACTGCTCGCGGTCAATCATCAGGTGGTACTGAACCGCCACGCGCAGGCTCTGGAGCGCCACCGCGAAGGCATCCTCATCGGATGCCGATTCGTATTCGTCCCGGTTCGCCACCAGATGTTCCCGCACCGCCCCGAGCGAAGCACCGCAGGTGGACCGGTAGATCTCGGTCTGATCGCCGTAGCGTGAACTCGGGAAACGGCCGGTGTGGTCGTTGGCGAAGGTCTCGAGACAGTTGAGGTCCGCCTCCAGGGACGCCGCGCGTTCGGGATCCATCGAATGCAGGTACTCGCGGACGTTCTTGAGCGCCAATCCCGGGTACTGCATGTCGAACCCATGGAATTCCAGACTTCCGCCCTCCTCGTTGTAGGCCCGCATCCACTCGATGAGTTCGAGCATGGACTCGGATCGCCACACCCAGAAATACATCCCGGACAACAGCTTGTGGGGATCTCCCTCACCGGTTTGCAGGTAGCGGTTCAGGAGGCGGGTCTCCGGCCAGGTGGCCTCCAGCGCGAACGTGTCGAAACCTCGCTCTTCCACGAGGAAACGAAAGACCCGGGCCTTCATCTGGTGGAAGTCACGGGTGCCGTAGGTGTTCTCCCCGAGTGCCACGATGCGGGCATCCCCAACCACATCCGAGATGCCGGCGAGATCGCGGCTGGGGAGGGAGAAGTGAGTGCCGTCGAAGGGAACGGCGTTGGTTTCGATCCACTCCCGGGCGGCCGCCGGATCGGGGACCGGTTTCGGGGTCGGCACTACCGTCGGAAGCACCGCGGTCGCGCGGGTGGACTCAAAGTGGATGATCACGTCGTACCACTCCCGGAGCGGGGCGTCGTGCCAGTAGTCACCGGGTTGGTCGGGGTCGTAGACGGCGCCGATACTCCGGAACGGCCGGGTTTCGGTGAGCCACTCGTTGCCCGGCGAGATCGCGCCCAGGTCCCGGAGATCCAGCAGGAACCGCGGCGCAGAGGCCCTTTCGAAATAGCTCTCGAAGGAGCCCTCGACCGGTTCGTCGAGTTCGTGCGCGGCGAGTCCCCGGTACTGCCCGCCACTCCGGGTCACCGCGGTGAAGCCGCCGCGGGCGTGGCTGAACCCGACCACGACCATGTCGTCCCCGAAGGCCTGCCGCATGAAATGACCCTGTGCGCCCTCCTGCGTGGAGACGTGGTAGTTGTGGGCCCAGAGGACCATCCGGCCGTCCGGCCCGATCCGGTCGCTGATCCAACCGACGTTTTCCGCCATGGACTCGTCGCGGCGCTGCTCGCGGGTTATGTGGAGGTGGTACTGAACCGCGACCCGCAGGCTCTGGAGAGCGACCTCGAAGGCCTCCGTGCCCGAGGCGGCTTCATACTGCGGCCGGTTCAGGAACAGGATAAAGCGCACCTGCTCGAGCGAAGCGGCGCAGTCTCTCTGGTAGGCGAGGGACTGGTTGGCATAGCGCCGAGTCGGGAAACGCCCCCGTTCGTCGTTGGCAAAGACGTCGAGACAGTGAATCCGTTCGTTGACGGTCCCGATCCGATCGGGGTCCACCTCGCGGAAATAGGCGCGAACGTTCTCGAGCGCGAGGCCGGGATACTGCATGTCGAAACCGTGGAACCCGACGTCGCCGCCCGCCTCGTTGTGGGCGCGCATCCACTCGATCATCTCGAGCACCGACTCGGTGCGCCAGGTCCAGAAGAAGAGACCCTGGAGCAGTTCCCTGGCGTCACCCTCGCCGGTACGGACGTAGTGGTCCAGGAGACGCGCCTCCGGCCAGGTGGCTTCGATGCCGAAGGTGTTGAACCCCATCTCCTCCACCAGGAAGCGCAGCACGCGGGCTTTCATCTCGAAGAAGTCGCGAGCTCCGTGGGTGTTCTCACCCAGGGAAACGATGCGGGCGTCGCCCACCAGCTCCCTCACGAACTCCAGATCGTGGTGGGGAAGCGAGAGGTGGGGCCCCTCGAACGGCCTGCCGTTTACGTCGAGCCAATCCCGCACCGGGTCCCCCGAGGGTGCGGCACGCGGAACTGTGGGCGGCGGCGCCACCGACTGCTGGCAGCTCCCGGCCAGGAGCGAGACACCCAGCAGGCAAACCCAGCGGCAACCCGAGAATTTGCTCATCGTCGAACACCTCCAACGAAGGCTCCGCGGAGTCTGGGTAAGGATTGCCCCGGCGTGGCGCGGCTACGGAACCAACGTCCGCCGGCAAATGCCCCGGAAAACTCCACCGTCCGGGAAGAGACCAAGCAAGCGGGAGGCCACGGGGCGCCAATCGCTCCGCCGGACTGCCGGCCCATCCCGGAGTCGACCGGTTCCGAACGCGCCAGTGACCGCTCTCCGACCGGACGCGATAGCCTCTCACCCGGGAGGCGCCCATGAGACGCATCGCACTTCTCGCCCTGGCGGCGCTGCTCGCGCCGGCAACCGCACTCGCCACCTGGTCGGTGATCGCGGTGGACCGCAACTCCGGCCAGGTCATCGTCGCCTCGGCTACCTGCGTCCGGCAGTCGCGGTTTCCGTCCCGGCCCGCCCGGGACCTGATGGACATCCAGGCCGTGATCGTGCCCGGCGTGGGCGTCGCCGCCTGTCAGGCCGGCGTGGACAACACCCGCGCCAACCAGATGCTCGTCTACGAGGAAATCCGGAAGGGGACCGACCCGGAGCGGATCATCGAGCTCCTTCGCGAGCAGGAGAACCTCAAGGACGAACCGCAGATGGAACGGCGGCAGTTCGGCATCCTGGATCTCCAGGGCCGGAGCGCCGGTTTCAACGGGAGCGGCAACAGCGCGGCATCGCTCTACGTGGCGGGCCAGGTCGGTGACGACATCTTCGTCCAGGTCCAAGGCAACATCCTCTTCGACGACGACGTGGCGGAGGATGCCGTGCTGGCCTTCATGAGGGCGAAGGGCACCCTGGCCGACCGGGTGATGGCCGCCATGGAAGGCGCGGACCGCGCCGGCGGCGACAAGCGGTGCACCTGCGAGGAGGAACCGAGGCCCGCCGCGCCCTGCGACGGCAAGACTTCGCACGTCGCCTACATCGCCATCGCGAACCGGGACGACGCCCACGGGGCGTCGCACAATGACGGCGACTACTACGCGTACCTGGCTGTGAGCGATGAAGACATCCAGCCCCACGAGAACGCCAACCCGGTCATCACCCTCCGGCTCCGCTACGACGCCTGGAAGGATGCGGGCAGCAAGCGCACCGGGATGCCTCCGTCCCTGTTTCCCGAATGAGATCGCTGCCGCTCGCGGCCCTCGCCGTTTTCGCCGTCCTCATCGCCGCGCCGATAGCGGGAGAGAAACAACCGTCCGGAGCCGACGCCTCCGCGAACTGGCCCCGCTTCCGGGGACCTCTCGCCAACCCCGTAGGCGCCCATCCGGACCTGCCGGTCACCTGGTCCAGGACCGAGAACGTGGAGTGGGCCGCCGCAGTCCCCGGGGTGGGCTGGTCGTCCCCGGTGGTCTGGGGGAACCGGGTCTTCCTGACCGCCGCCACCAGTCCCCAGGAAATGAAGGGACCGTCGCTCGGAACCGACTTCAGCAACAACTACATCGCCGAGCTGCGCGCCCAGGGCCTGCCCCCCGAGGAGGTCAACCGGCGCCTGTTCGCCCGCGACCGCGAACTGCCCGAGGAGATCGTGATCGGCCTGCATGTCTACTGCCTCGACCTCGAGACGGGGGCCCTGCTCTGGGAGCGGGAGGTCTATCGCGGCCAGCCACTCGGGGGCCGGCACCGGAAGAACAGCTACGCCTCCGAAACGCCGGTGACCGACGGGACGAACGTCTACGCGTACTTCACGCATCACGGCCTGTTCGCTTTCGACATGGAAGGAAACGCGGCGTGGGACACCCCGCTGGCAGCGCATCCGACCGTCCGTGACTTCGGCACCGGCGCGTCCCCGGCGCTCTCCGGAGACCGGCTCTATGTCCTGAACGACAACGAGGAGTCGGGTTTCCTCGCCGCCTTCGACAAGCGCAGCGGGGAGGAACTCTGGCGCACCCCGCGCGAGATCACCGAGCGGCGAAAGACGGGCTGGTCCACTCCCTTCGTCTGGGAGAACGAGGTACGCAGCGAGATCGTAACGATGGGCCCCGGCATCGTGATCAGCTATGACCTCGACGGGAATCCACTGTGGCGCATGCAGCGGATGGCGGGAAGCCCGATCCAGAGCCCGTTCGCGTGGGAAGGGCGTCTGTTCATCTCCGCCGGAGCCTCGGGCGGACAGTACCGGCCGCTCGCCGCGATCCGTCCCGGAGGCTCGGGGGACATCACCCCGCCCGAAGGAACGAATTCGAACGAGCACGTCCTCTGGTACGACCGCCTCGCCGGCGGGACCTACCTGCCGACCCCGGTGATCTATGACGGAGCCCTGTATGTCCTGTATTCGCGCGGCATCTTCGCGCGCTACGACGCGGATACGGGCGAACGCGTCTATCGCTCCCGCATCGCGGAGGGCGCCGCCGCCTTTACCGCCTCGCCGTGGGCCTACGGGGGATACGTGTTCGCGCTCGGAGAAGAAGGCGACACCTTCGTGATCGAGGCCGGCGACGAGTACCGGCTCGCGGGCGTCAACGATCTGGGTGACTGGAGCCTGGCATCCCCGGCCATCGTGGGAGACCGCCTCCTGATCCGTACCCAGAACCACCTCTATTCCATCCGCCGGCAGGCGGCACCCGCGGAGCAGCCCTGACGGCCGGGACCTCGTGGTTACGGCGCGGTCTCAGCGCCGCGCTCCTCTGCCTCGGGGTGTTCCAAGGCTGCCGCGGCCAGGGGGCGACCGAACCCGTTCGCGCCCCGCGCGTACGCTTCGACCTGCCCGTGGGCGGGGTTCCCGGCCGGGACTGGGTGATCAACAACTATGTGGATCGGGATCAGGGGCCGGGCGTCCGCGACTACCGGGGGGGCCGCAGGAGCTACAACCGCCATCAGGGCACCGACTGGGACGTGCCCAACTTTCGCTGGATGGATCGCGGATTCCCCGTGCTGGCGGCCGCGAACGGCCGGGTCACCGCGACACACGACGGCGAGTTCGACCGCAACGTCTCCTGCGGATTCCTCGGCATCCTGCAACCACCGAACCTCGTCGAACTGACCCACCCGGACGGCACGCGTTCGCGCTACGTCCACCTCCGCCGGGGATCCGTGCGGGTCGCCGTCGGGCAGCGCGTCGCGGCCGGAGAGGCGCTCGGAGAGATCGGAAGTTCCGGTTGTTCAACGGCGCCGCACCTCCATTTCGAAGTGCGCGGCCCCGACGGGGCGATCCTCGATCCCTTCCAGCCGAACCTGTGGACGGATCCCCCGCCCTACGAGAACGCGCTCACCGTGATGGACCTCGTCGTCCGGAACGGGCCGATCGAGAGCGAGGACATCCTGAAGGATCCACCGCCGAATGCGCAGCGGATCTCCCCAGACCAGACCCTCGGCATCGGTCTCTCGCTTGCCGGAGGATTCCCGGGCGACCAGATCGAAGTGCTGCTCGAGGGCGCCGTCCAGCCGGAAATCCTCGCCGTCATGCCCGGCGAACCGCCGCATACCTACCCGTTCTGGAACCTGCCTCCGGACCGGCATCGCGGAACCCGCCGCATCGTCGTCCGCACGGGCGGCAAGGTCCTCGCGAGCCACGAACTGCGCTGATCTCGTGCGCCTCTGGTCACTCCATCCCCGGGAGTTGGACCGGCAAGGGCTCCTGGCGTTATGGCGCGAAGGCCTGCTGGCCCGGAAGGTGCTTGCCGGAGAGACCCGCGGCTACCGGAATCACCCCCAGCTCCAGCGATTCCGTGAGCACGCGTCTCCTCAAAGCGCCATCGCGACCTACCTGCATGCAGTCGCCGACGAGGCGGACCGGCGCGGCTACCGCTTCGACCGCGACCGGATCGGGACTTCGGAACGGACCTCGGCGCCCATCCCGGTGACGGCGGGGCAGCTGCGCTTCGAAGCCCGGCACCTCCGGGCGAAGCTATCGGAGCGCGCCCCGGAGACTCGCCCGCGGCGCACCGCCGGGCCGGTCCCGCCGCCACATCCGCTGTTCCGGGTGCGACCCGGCCCGGTCGCCGACTGGGAACGCGCCGGTGCGGCGCCCGAACCGCCTCCGCGCACCTCCTGATCCCCGGCCGCCGGCCGCCTCCCGGCCGGGGCAGTCTCGTGGCGGGGCTCCGAACCGCCGCCCTACGTTTGCGACCCTGGCGACGATCCCCATCAAAACCCCACTGTTGCCACACCCCACTCGGTTTCCCGCGTCACACGGAGCCGTGCCCCTCCAGCCCCTTCCCGATCAACGCCCCTCGGTCCGGCCGGCCTCCCGCGCAAACCACACCGCCGCCTTCTTGAGGATTTCGATCTCCTCCTCGAGCCGGCGAATCTTGGCCTTGGCCTCCCGAAGCTCCCGCCGCTCAGCCTCGCTCCAATCCCCGGACGCACCGTCTTCCGATTCGGCGGCCGCGACCCAGTTGCGAATGGCCTGCGCACTCGGATCGAACTCGCGCGACAACTCCTCCGGGGTACGCCCGCCGCGCACCAGGTCGATCATCTGGCGCCGGAACTCTTCCGGATAGCGGCGAAGCCTCTTGGTCATTCTTCCCGGTCTCCAGAATCCGGCGGTTCGGCGCCGGTCTCGTCGCGGTGGCCCCAATCGCTCCTCGCACCCAACGAAAACGGGGTCGGACGGGATTTCATCGTCAGCCCGGCAATGTTACCCCGGTTTGGTGGCCAGTCAATGTTCTTGGGCGCGAAGCGGGGTCAGCCTTGCCGTTGCAACGGCCTAGGGCGGCGAGGGAACAGCAACCGCACGTCCAGCGGGCAGGCGCAAGCGCCGGATCCCATGGGATCGCGCCGTCGGCCCAACGGGACCGGCGTTGGGTTTTTGGGTCATTGGGGAACCAGGACCTTGTGTAAACTATTGTGAAATTCGCGCACCGCCCTAGTGTCGCTTGGGGTTATTTGGGCAAGGCAGCGCTCCAGAAATGAAATGGATCCGTTTGGGTGAGGTAGACCGCGTCGGATCCTCCGCTCGGTGGAGCAGGGGCGCGCCGTCCGGGACGGTCGGCGGCATGTCGGACGCAGGCTCGGTTCGCCGGGCTTCGAAGGGCGCGCGAGGCTCGGCCGGAACACCAGCGAGGGTCACGCTGCCGGCTCCCGCGGGATGGAGCGGGTGAAGGCCGCCACGACCGGCTCGGAGACCGCGCCGATCCGTAGCGACGAGGGTCCGCTGAGCGGGGTGGATCATGAAGTCGTCTACCGGTTCATGGATCGTTACCGGGGAGAGCACCGCGTCGCGACCATGGCCCGGGTCCTCGGGGTTTCCCGGAGCGGGTACTACGCCTGGAAGACGCGGCCGCTCAGTTCCCGGGCTCGCACGGACGAGCTGCTCAAGAAGGAGATCCACCGGGTGCACGCGCGCCACCGCGGCGCCTACGGCGCCCCGCGCATCCACGGGGAACTGCAACGCCAGGGATGGAGAGTGAGCCGCAAGCGCGTAGCCCGGCTGATGCGGGAACTGGGAATTCACGGGCTTGCGCGGCGCACGCGCGACGGCGACCGGGGGCCGGCGGGCCCGGGATAGCCGCGCCGCCCGTTCGCGTCAGGCGGGCCGCAACTGCCGCCCGATCCGGGTCCACAGCCAGGGGACCCGGCGCACGGAGAGATCGAGCAGGTAGGCGATCAGCCCCAGCAACGCGAGCAACGGCCACAGGGCGCGCGAGCGCACGACCCGGTCGCCGCCGGTGGCGAGCACCTGCGCCGGAGTCGGCGCCACGACTCCACCCGTCTCCGCGGCAAGCGCCGCCAGCGCTTCCTCGTCCGCCGGCAGGAAGCGGTATTCGTCGGGATAGCTCAGGTGGAGGGCCCGCTCGAGGTCGGCGCCTTCGGCCAGGTCGTCCGGAAGCGATTCGCCAACGATGCGGAATCGCGCCGTATCGCCGGGACGCAGGTCGAGCGGCACCTCGGCCTCGAACCGACCCGGGCCGGTCTGGCGGATGGGGGTGCGGCCCACGAGCCCCGCGTAGGAGATCTCGAGCTCCGGCACCACGTCCTCGGGATAGCTTCCGTCCTCGCGGATCAACGACAGGCTCACGTCGGCGGCGTTCCCCCGCCGTGAGACCTCGAACTCGAGATCGGCGCCCTCTCCCCGGCGCATCGCGTCCCGCACCACCTGCGTCCAGAACTTGCCGTAACCGTCCCATGCCACCCAGTCGGCGGCCCAACGATTCTTGCAGTCGGAGGTGAACATGGACGCCCGGCCGAGTCCGTACTGCCAGCGGGCGAGGAGCGGCTCCTCGTCGGGGCCTTCGAGGAGCACTTCCGCGGTGTCCTTCGCCATCGTCGCCACGAAGCCCTTCAGTTCCGGGGCGGCGTCGAAGTCCAGTCCCTCGAGCACACGCGCCATCTGCCGCACCACCGGACGGAACGGCTCTTCGATCAGCGTCGCGTCGAGGGCGATCTGGGTCTCCTCGACGAAGATCTGCTGGACCCGCCCCGCGTCCCGGATGAAGTAGCTGCGTCCGTCGCCCCACTCCGCGATGTCCGAGAGCAGTTCCCGGTCGGCCTCTTCTCCCACCGCCACGGTCGAGATGGTGATCTCGTCCTCCATCATCCGGGTGACGAGCTCCTCGTAGTCGTCGGGATAGGTCTTGCCATCAGAGAGCAGGATCACGTGCTTGACCTTGGAAGGGCTCTCCGTGAGCTGTTCATAGGCGCGGTCGAGGGCGGGATAGATGTTCGTCTGGGCGCTCGCCTGGATCCGGCTGATCCCCTCCTTGATCCACTCCCGGTCGGCGACCAGTTGCAGGGGGATCGTGGTGTACGGGTTCCAGTCGAAGGTCACGACGCCGAATCGGTGAGTGTCCTCGAGCAGGTCCAGAGCGGCCTTCGTGGCCTCCTTCGCGAGCGCGATCTTCCGCCCGTACATGCTGTAGGACTTGTCCAGCACGATCACGAGGGACAGGTCCTTCCACTTTTCCTCGATCTGGAAGTCGACCGGCAACGCCTCTTCCAGCACCGACTCCGAGTATCCATCCTCTCCGTAGCTGGATTCGCCCGCCGCGAAGACGAGTCCCCCGCCCTCGTCGCGGACGTAGGCCGCAACCTGCGCCATCACCGGTTCGGGGAGGCGGTCGGGGGCCACGTCGCTCAACACGACGGCATCCCAGGTGTTGAGGTCGAGCCGGGGAAGCGCGGACGCCGGGGCGGTGTTCACGGTGACGCCCTCGGACTCCAGCGCGCTCCTGAGGTACCGGGCGCTCTCGGGCTGCCCCTCGACGTAGAGCACGTTCGCCTCATCCTGCACCGGCACCTCGACGGCCCGCCGGTCGTTGACGGGCAGGCGGTCGCCGGCCACCCGGATCTCCGCTTCGAGGACCGTCATCCCCGGTTCCTCGATGCGCACCGGCACCGGGACCGTCGAAGCGCCGCGCGGGAGTTCGACCTCGATGGCGGCCAGCACCTCGCCGTCGGCGAGAACCCGGATCTCCGCCGGTCCGCCGTTGGCCGAGAACACCTCCGCCTCGACCCCGGTCATCTCTCCCGCCCGTACGGCGGGCGGCAACCGGATCGCGTTCACGAAACCACCGCTGTCGCTCCGCACGCCCGACGGAGCCGGGAAGACCCGCACGCCGGCCTCCTTGAGAAACGCCAGCGCCGCGGCGGTGTCGCCCTCCGTTTCCCTGCCGTCGCTGAACAACACCACCCGCTTCAGGCGGTCCGGAGGGAGGCGCGCTGCGGCGTGGCGAAGCGCGGCCTCGATGTTCGTCCGGCCCTGATCCAGCGAATCCGGAGGGGGAAGCCCCGCCGCCGCACCGCTGTCGAAGACCTGAACCTCCAGCAAGGCGTCCGCGTCGGGCACGGACACCGCGCGATCGGCGAAGGCCACGAAGTGCGCGTCGTCGCCGCCCAGCGCGCGGCTCGCCTCCCGGGCCCAGGCGACCGCATCCTGCATCGACCCGGAGGCCACGCTGCGGGACACATCCACCACGAACGCCACGGCTACCTCCCGCGATCCGGCACGGATCACCGGACGGCAGAGAGCGAGCAGCAGGAACGCCGCGGCGAGCAAACGCAGCGCCAGCGAGGCGCGCAGCCGCAGCTTCGGCCACCGGAGGTCCGACCTGAGCGCCACCAGCACCACGACCCCGAGGAGCGGGAGCAGGAGAAGCGGCCAGAGAGCTTCGAAAGTCATGAATTACGGAAGCGGCAACCCGCAATCCTAACGGCCGGCGGAGAACGTGACGTGAAGAATCCCGGCGTATCGGCTAATTTCGGTACACCGTCAAGGAGTTCCGCCATGCCTCGTTCCCCGCGCCCTCTCCGCCGGATTGCCAACGCCGCATTCCGGGTTGCCCTGCTGTCCGGTCTGGCCTTCGGCGCGGCCTCCGCCCGCCCCGCGCAGCAGGCCGCATCCATCGCCATCGAGCCTGGCTCGCTGACCCTCGAGGTGGGGGAAACGGCCCAGCTCACGGCCACCGTGATGGACGCCGCGGGGAACGCGCTCACGGACGCCCGGGTGGTCTTCTTCTCCGGCAACCGCCGGGCGTTGACGGTGACGCCGAGCGGACACGTCTCCGCGAACCAGCCGGGGGACCACGAAATCACGGCGCTCTTGCCGGACGAGGCGTTCGACGGCAATTGGGACTACTACAGCAGCGGCGACCCCGGTCTGCGGGCCTCGATCCCGGTGAGCGTGAGCACGCCCGCGCTGGCCGACATCTTCTTCGAGAACGCGCCGCCCCGGGTGTGGGCGGGCACCGAAGTGCAGTTCCCCATCGCGGGACGCGATGCGGCGGGGCAGGTCCGGCGCGGACTCGCAGCGGGTTACGCCACGAGCGACAACAACGTCGCGGTGGTGGACCAGGTCGGGATGGCCTCCTTCCTCGCTGCCGGGTCGGTGCAGGTGGCCGCGATGCACGGCGAGATGACGATCTACCACGAAGTCGCGGTCCTGCCCAACCCGACCGCCCGGGTGAGCCTGGAGGCGCCGGACCGGACCGAGGTCCGCACCGGCGACGTGCTGCAGTTCCGGGCGGCCGCACTCGATGCCTCGGGGAACGAGGTCGCGGGTCCGGCGATCCGGTTCGCGGTGGAGTCCCGTCCGGACCCGTTCCGGCCGGAGTCGCTCGGGGCCGGCGCCGCGGCGCAGGTCACCCCCGACGGGCGGTTCGTCGCCGAGCAGCCCGGGGTGTACACCGTAGTGGCGATGAGCGGCGACCGGCTGGCCCGCCAGACCGTCCGGGCGATCCCGCGCAACGTGGAGCGCGAAATCGAGTTCCTCGGCCACGCCCGGGTCTCCGACCGGGTGACCGCGGACTTCTGGGTCTGGGAAGGCGCGGACGGGCGCGACTACGCGGTGCACGGCACCTGGAACGCCGAGGGTCACGCCTACTTCTACGACGTCACCGACCCCCGGAACATGGAACTCATCGACACGGTCCAGGTGGACGCCCGCACCGTGAACGACGTAAAGGTCTCCGAGGACGGGACCCTTTGCGTAATCAGCCGCGAAGGAGCCTCGAACCGGCGCAACGGGTTCGTGATGATCGACTGCACCGATCCGCGCAACGCCACGATTCTGAGCTCCTTCGACCAGGGGCTCACCGGCGGGGTTCACAACGTCTTCCTCGACAACAACCACGTCTATGCGGTCAACAACGGCCGGCGCTGGGACGTGGTGAACGTGGAGGACCCCCGCAATCCCTTCCGGGTCTCGCGCTTCGAGACGGATACTCCCGGACGGTCGGTGCATGACGTCTGGATCCGGGACGGCATCGCCTACCAGGCGGGCCGTAGCGACGGCCTCATCATGGTGGACGTGGGCGGTGGCGGCATGGGCGGCAGCCCCAACACCCCGGTCGAGATGGGGCGCTTCCCGCAGATCACCGGCTGGAACCATGCGGTGTGGCCTTTCCGGAGCCCCTCGACCGGCAAGCTCTACGTGATCGGCGGCGACGAGGCCTTCTACCAGAATCCGCGCCAGCCGGACGGTGGCGGCATCCTCTGGGAGGAGGGCATCCCTTCGCGCGCCAAGGGCTGGCTTCACTTCGTGGATTTCACCGACCCGGAGAACCCCGAGGAGGTGGCCCGCTTCGAACTCGCCGACTCCGGGCCCCACAACCTCTGGGTCGACTGGGAAGCGGAAATCATGTACGTCGGCTACTTCGACGCCGGACTGCGGGTCGTCGACGTGTCGGGCGACCTGCTCGGCGACCTCTACCGGCAGGGCCGCCAGATCGCCCGCTTCTTCCCCGAGGACAACGAGGGGTTCCTCGCGAACGCCGCCTTCACCTGGGGGCCGCAGCCCCACAAGGGCACGATCTTCCTGGCCGACTTCAACAGCGGCCTCTGGGCGGTGCGGCTGAAGGATCCCGCAGCGGGCGCCGGGGGGAACTGAGCGGCAGCATGGCCCTGGACGAAACCGCGCCAGGTCTCGGCGGCTTCTTCTTCCGCCGGCTCCAGACGTTCCGGTTCTTCCTTGCGTCGCTCCGCTTCATTCTCTTCTTCCTCACGTCAGGGCGCGCGGTCCGGCGCCGCTATGCCGCGGCGGAGCGGTCCGGCGGCACGATCTGGCTGGACCACGGACCGTTCCGCGAGAAGCCGGAAGAGGGCTTCCGTTGACCGCCTGCCGATGAAGATCCGCGACGTCCCTCCCGCCGAGTACGCCTTCGGCTACCGGGTCCCGCCACGTTCGGGCAACGAGATCAACGGGCACGGGGAGCGCGAGCCGCGCCGGGCAACCCAGGTGTTCCACAACGCGGACTCGACGCGACCCCTCGACTGGCAGGGACTCGACGACTTCTTCATGTGCGTCAACCCCTGGCAGGTCGTCCGGCACCGGCTCCTCAACAAGTTCGAGCTGCGGAACGAGCGGGGCCCGGTCGCCCGCCGGGTCGTGGATGAAGGCCCCGAGGAGAATGCCGCGTTCGTGAAGGAGGCCGCTCGCGAAGCGGGCGCGAGTCTCGTCGGAATCGCCGAGATCCGGGAAACGGACGTCTTCGAAGGGCGTGAGGCCCCGTACCGCACCGCGGTCTGCCTCGGCCTTCCGATGGTCCGGGAAGAGATGGCCCATGCGGCGCGTCCCCGGGGGGCCGCCGAGGTGATGCGCACCTACCGCCGGATCGGCCGCATCGCGATGCGCCTCGGCCGGGAGATCCGCCGCCGCGGCTTCCCGGCAAAGGCCTACGGAGACCCGAACGCCACCGACATCCTGCACATTCCGCTCGCGGTCCGCGCCGGGCTCGGCCAGCTCGGCAAGCACGGCTCCATGATCAGCCGCGAGCACGGCTCCAACTTCCGGCTTGCGGCGGTCCTGACCGACATGCCGCTCGCACTGGACGCACCGCGCGACATCGGGGTGGACGACGTCTGTGCCCACTGCCGGCGTTGCGTGATCGACTGTCCGCCCGACGCGATCCACGAGGAGAAGCAGTGGATCCGCGGGGAGCGGCGCTGGTACGTGGACTTCGACAAGTGCGTCCCCTACTTCACCAAGACCTACGGCTGCGCCATCTGCATCGAGGTCTGCCCCTGGTCGGAACCCGGACGGGGGGAGACACTGAGCGACCTGATGCTGGCGAAACGCGAACGCGCGCACCCCCACCCCCCTACTCCCGAGGAAAAGCTATGAACCCAGACAGGATTGCCAAAGACTCGACCGTCCGTCGACGACTCGCGCGGCTCGCGCTGCTGGCCGCCGTCTCCACCGCGGCCCTCGCCACGTGTGGCGCGCCGCCTCCCGAACCGGAACTCCGTTTCGCGGTGGCGAGGTATCAGCACGAGACCTGCACCTTCTGCCCCAGCGGTGACACCGAGGTCGAGGACTGGCTCCAACACAGCGAGCCTCTCTCCGGGGAAGCGCTGCTCGACTCCGGGAGCTACATGGCCGGTTTCGTCCAGCGCGCCCGCGAGTTCGGGGACGTGGAGCTCGTGCCCCTGACCTCCCCGGTCGGCGTGTTCGGCGGCTCGTCGCGCAGCTGGAACACGAAGGAGACCTTCGAGCACTTCCTGGACATCATGATCGCCGAACTGGAGACGCAACTGCCGGTGGACGGCGTCTATCTCGCGCTGCACGGAGCCATGGCGGTGCGGGATGTCCCGCGTCCCGAAGCCGAGATCGCGCGTCGCTTCCGGGAGGTCGTCGGCCCCGACGTACCGATCGCGGGGAGCTTCGACCTGCACGGAAACGAGGACGGGGAGTTCCTCGAGCACGCTGACTTCGCCTTTGTGACCAAGCGGTTCCCTCACTACGACTCCTACATCCAGGGCGAACGGGCTGCCCGCGCCCTTCGGATCACCGCGCGGGGCGAGTACGAGCCCACCACTGCGAGCCGGAAGCCCGGGGTCATCACCGCCACCGTGCTGCAGTGGACCGGCCAGTCCCCCGCGATGGACATCATGGAACGGGCGCGGCGCTGGGAGGCGCGCGAGCACGACGCCTACGTGAGCGTCTTCTACGGCTATCCCTGGTCGGACGTCCCCGACGTGGGCGCGACCGTCCACGTCATGACGAACGGTGATCAGGAACTCGCGGACCGGATCGCCGACGACATGGACGACTACATCTGGCGGGTCCGCGAGGACTTCGCCCTCGGCACGTACCCCGGCCCCGAGGAGGGCGCACGGATCGTGGCGGCGGCGATCGCGGCCG
Source organism: Acidobacteriota bacterium (assembly GCA_009835985.1). Classification (GTDB taxonomy): domain Bacteria; phylum Acidobacteriota; class Vicinamibacteria; order Marinacidobacterales; family Marinacidobacteraceae; genus Marinacidobacterium. The sequence goes on from VXWI01000054.1 coordinate 53,816, forward strand.
GCGAGACGCCCGTGGCGGTCGGCGACTACAGCGACCGCCCCGGCGACGCAACGCACATCCTGAACGCCTTCACGGCCGCCGGTATCGGCAAGACGCTCTACGGCACCATCTCCTCACCCGCCACCCTCGACGCCCTCGCGGAGGCCGACGCCGGCGCGGGCGACTCCTTCGATCACGAGATCGGCGGTTTCACGCCCTCCGGCGGGTCGCCCCGGCGCATCACCGGCACCCTCGAGTACTTCGGTCCGGGTTTCGGCTACGAGCGGATCGCCGCGGTCTCGTTCGGGGACGGCAACGTCGTCTTCCTCGTTCCCGCCTACGAGCAGGTGCTCTACCCGGACGCGTTCCGCTTCGGACCGATCGATCCCGAAGACTACGAGGTGTTCGTGGTGAAGTCCCGGGTCCATTTCCGGCGCGGCTTCGACGAGACCGGCTACGCGCGCACCATCCAGATCATCGAGGCGCCCGAGCCGTTCGTGGGCACCACCTTCCTCGACGCGCTGACGTACGAGAACGTGGACCTGAGCGAGCTCTACCCCTTCGGAACACCGCCGAACCGGCGCTGACGCCGAACGGCGCTACTCCGGCTCGGCCAGCCGGTTGTAGCGGCGGAGGATGTCGCGCAGCCGGTCGTGCGGCAGTCCATGGATCCTGCGGCCGTTGACCCCGACCATGTCCCGGCCCGCCACCACGGCGTTGACGATGGCTTCCTCGGTGGCCTGCACCACCCCCTCGAAAAGGGGGTTGATGTTGTTGTTCGCGAGGTTTTCGAGCGGGGCGACGCCGCCTTCGTTGTGCGCGGCCTCCTCGTTCGCGGTGGAGAAGGCGATGAAGATGTCGCCCGAACCGTTCGACGCGATGCTCCCGACCCGGCCGAGCGCCAGGGTGGTGCGGCGGATGAAGCGGTTGAGTTGATGCGGCAGCAGCGGCGCGTCGGTGGCGGCAACGATGATGATCGACCCGTCGCGCCCGTAGGCGTCGTCGTCGCCCTGACCCGGCGGGGCATCGAAGGGGCCCCGTTCGGGCATCAGGTCCGGGATTTCCCGCCCCACGGGGACTCCGGCCACCGTCATCAGGCTCCGGCTCCCGAAGTTCGACTGCACGAGCACGCCGATCGTGTACTCGTCGCCCCCGGCCTCCACGATCCGGGAAGAGGTGCCGATCCCGGCCTTGAAGCCGAACGTCCGCATCCCGGTGCCGCCTCCCACCGAACCTTCCTCGACCGGCCCGCCCCGCGCCGAATCGAGCGCCGCGAAGACGTGTTCCTGCCGGACGTGGAAGCCGTTGATGTCGTTCAGGAAGCCGTCCCAGGTCTCGGCCACCACCGGCAGGCTCCAGTCGGGAGCGTCGAGGTTCGCCTGCGCCCAGGCGATCGTGGCCTCGTGGACGGCGCCGACGCTGTGGGTGTTCGTGATCATCACCGCCCCTTCGAGGATGCCCCGGTCGCGGAGCCAGGTGGTCCCGGTCATCTCGCCGTTGCCGTTCAGGGTGAACCAGGCGGCGAACACCCGGCCGCGGCTGGCGCGGCCGCGGGGCAGGACGGCCGTGACTCCGGTGCGGACGGGTCCCTCCCCGACCACCAGTTCGCCCTCGCCACGGATGATGGTGTGGTGGCCGACTTCGATCCCGGCCACGTCGGTAATGGCGTTCAGCGGCCCCGGAGTGCCTTCGAAGGGCACCCCGAGATCGCGGGCGCGGGGCCCGTCCTGGGCGGACGCAGGCGCCGCCCACCCGAGCAACGCCAGTGCAACGCTGCCGATGGTGACGGACGGTCGGTGAGAAGCGGTGTTCATGGAGACCCCTCCCTGGAAGGGGCTACTTTGTCAAACAGCGAGCGCGGCGCACCGGGCGCCCGCGGCGGCCGGAAGAGGTCGAGCCGGAAGGGAGGATGCTTCCGGTCGAGCCCGTACCGCCGGGAAGCCACCCGGAACCGGTTCGCGAGCAGCTCCGCGTAAGGGCCCTGCCCGCGCATCCGCTCCCCGAACTTCGCCTCGTAGAGCTGGCCGCCGCGGGTGTCCCGGATCAGGCTCTCCACGTGCGCGGCGCGCGCCGGAACGTGCGTCTCCAGCCACTCGGAGAAGAGTTCCTTCAGCTCGTGCGGCAGCCGCACCAGGATGAACCCGGCAGACCGGGCCCCCGCCCCGGCCGCCGCCTCCAGGATGGCCTCGAGTTCGGAGTCGTTGAGCGCCGGGATCATCGGCGATGCCAGCACGTCGACGGGGACGTCGGCTTCGCGCAGCGCCGCGATCGTCGCCAGCCGGCGCGCGGGCGCCGCCGCCCGCGGCTCCATGGCCCGGGCCAGATCCCGCCGGAGCGTGGTCACGGAGACCATCACCTGGGCCAGCCCCTCTTTCGCCATCGGGACGATGATGTCCAGGTCCCGAAGGATCAGCGCCGACTTCGTGACGATGCCGGTGGGGTGGCGCGCCTCGTGCAGCACCTCCAGCAACTGCCGGGTGATCTTGAGGTCGCGCTCGACCGGCTGGTAGGGGTCGGTGTTCGAGCCGAGCGCCAGCGGGCCCACCTCGTAGCCCCGCTTTCGGAGTTCCCGGCGCAGCAGGCCCGCGGCCTCCGGCTTGGCCACGATCTTGGTCTCGAAGTCGAGGCCCGGTGAAAACCCGAGGTAGGCGTGACTCGGCCGGGCAAAGCAGTAGATGCAGCCGTGCTCGCAGCCGCGGTAGGGATTGATCGAGCGGTCGAAGGGAATGTCCGGCGAGTCGTTCCGGGCGATGATGCTCTTCGTCCGGTCGATGATGACCTCGGTGGGAACCCGCTCCGGCGGTGGATCGCGAGCGTCCCAGCCGTCGTCGAACGCCTCCTCCCGAAGCGCTTCGAAGCGGCCGGCCGGGTTGGAGACCGCTCCCCTTCCGCGGAGAGGCTTCCCCCCGCTTCCGGGGTCCACCGCCGCGCTATTCCGGCTGGAGGGCGTCGAGCGCGCCCGCGAGGGCGGCTTCGATTTCTCCCGCCTCGCCCGACGTCCGGACCAACCGTCCGCCGCTGATTTCGGCCAGGTAGGTCAGCGCCCAGAAGGGATCCACGTTCCGCAGGCCTCGCAGGTCGCGTTCGGAATCCTGCAGATGCCGGCCCTCGAACTCGATCTGGTTCGCCAGGTCCTCGGCGCTGATGCTCCCGTAGGTCCCGCCCACCCGGCCGGAGCGGGTCAGGTTCGGAGGCGCGGTAACCGACAGCACGGTGGGAGGCAGTCCCGCGGCGGCAAAGAGCGGCCACGAGTCCCGAGCCCAGCTGGCCCCATCCACGCCATCCGTGAAGATCACCAGGACCGGGCGTCCCGGCCGGTCGGCGAGGAGGCCGAACGCCAAGGTGAGCGCATTGTTGAACGCGGCCGGGCCGCCGCTGCGCAACGCGGCGGCCGCCACCGCCGCGTCGGCGCAGGTCCCGTCCCAACCGGCGTGGAGTTCCACCGAACGGGTAAACCCAAGGAGCGCGCAACGGTCCTCGTCGTCGAGCGCGGAGAAGAGTGCCTGGATCCCGGCGATCGCGGCGCGCAACCGCGCCCCCGAAACGCTGGAACTCAGGTCGAACACCGCAACGACCGACAGCGGCTCCTGCCCGGTCCAGACCGGGCGGGGCAGGTCGTCGCGCCGGCGCCGGAGCAGGTCGAGCCCCGCGCCGCCCACTCCGGGAGCGGTGGGCGCCTCCGGGTGGGCCTGAATCCGAAAGGCCGGGACAGTTCCTCGCGCAGTCTCCCCCTCGCCGGATTCGGAAATCCCGCCGGCGGACAGGAAACTGGGGACCAGGATCGCAAGCACCGTCGCGCTGAGCACTCTCATCGTTCGCTCCCTCCCTCCGCGGGCTCCCGCACCTCGTCCTTCATCGCCTGGAACATCCCCGGGTACTCAAGGGCCGGACCGAGCCAGTAGCGCCATTCGGGCTCCCATCCCGTCGGCGCCCGGGCGAGGAGAGCTCCGGCCGCCTCGGCGGCGCCCTCCGCGTCGCCCTGGCTGAGGCGCGCCGCCACGAGGCCGGAGACGGCGGCCGGCGAGCGGCGCGAGCGGCGGACGGCTTCGGCGAAGGCGGCCTCGGCGGCGGCGAACTCCCCGGCCCCGAGCGCGATCTCGCCCCGAATGAGCAGCAAGGCCAGCCGGGGTCCCGACCGGAGGCGGGCGTCACCGAGCTGGTCGAGGACGAAGACGGCGTCCTCCGACCTCCCGAGATCCAGAAGCACACCGGCGAAGCGGATCCGAAGGTCGGGATCGTCCGGAGTCTCTTCCAGGAGTTCCTGGAGCATGACTCCGGCGCGCGTGAGATAGGTCGGTTCCTCGCGCTGTTTCCCGAACATCCACAGCGCCGCCGCGAACGACCGCCGGACGTCGCGGTCACCCGGCAGGTCCTCGAGGGCCCCCTCGAAGGCGACGACCCCGGGACCGACCGAGAGCTGCACTTGATACGAAAAGGCGAGCGCCAGCCACCACCGGCGGATCCAGTCGTCGCGGTCCTCCGGCTCGGGGATCGCCTTGAGAAGACTTCGCGCCAGTTGCACGTGGGTTTCGGGGTACCCATGCGCGATCGCTTCGGTGTGCAGGAGCGCCGCCGTCTTCAGTTCCCTCGCGCTGGGAGCCGAGGCGATGAAATCGCCGACCACGCGCTCCACGGAATCAGGATCGAACCCGGCGAGCACGCGGCCGGAACTGATGAAGAGCCCGCCGCGCACCTCGTCGAGCAGCTCCTGGTAGCCGCTCGCATCGATACGTCCCTGGGCGGACGCGAGGCTCGGAGAGGTGGAGGCCGCGACCACCGACAGGACCAGAGAGATCGAAGAAAAACGCACCGGCTCTCGGTCAATGTAGCAGGATGTGTGCCACCCGCGCCGGCCGGTTGCGGGTCCGGCCCGCTCCCCCTCAATCGCCGGCGAGAACCTCCCGGAACACCCGCAGGAAGTTGCCGCCGAGCAGCTTGGTCAGATCCTCATCGCTCCAGCCCCGCGCGTGCAGTTCGGCGGTGACGCGGACCCAGCGGTCGAAGGCCGCGAGCCCGGCGTCCGCGTAGTGCCTCGAGTCCGGGTCCCAACCGTCGAGCGCGGCATCCGTCGCGACTCCGACGTGGTCGATGCCGACGAGATCCGCGACGTACTCGATGTGGGCCACCATGTCCTCCATCCCCGCCTTCCCGTCGCCGTCCCGATCCAGCATCCAGCCGATGGGCGTGATCCCGATGACGCCACCGGTCGCGGCGATGGCCCGCAACTCGTCGTCGTCCTTGGTTCGAGGCTGCGGGGTCAGGGCTTCGGCGTTCGCATGGCTGGCAAGAACGGGTTTCGTGGAGAGGGCGGCGGCATCGAGCGTCGATTGGCGGCTCAGGTGGGACACGTCCACGATCATGCCCAGGCGGTTCATCTCGGCGACGGCCCGCCGGCCGAGTTCCGTCAAGCCCCGATCGTCTCCCTCGTAGGAACCGTGAGCGAGCCGCTCATCCGGTTCGTGTCCCTCCTTGTGGCCGTAGCGAAGCTGCAGCACCCGGAGCCCCTCGGCGTACCAGCGGCCCAGGTTGGCCAGTTCGCCGTCAAGTTGCCATTGCGGCGCCACCCGGGACTGGACGTAGAAGATGTACGCGTACTCCCCGTTCTCGTGCGCGATTTCGATGTCGTCGTAGGTGAGAACCACCCGGGCGTTCGCGATCGTGCCATCGGTCGTCTGTTTGCGGAAACGGGTCATCCCCTCGAGTCCGAAACCGCTCATGCTGAATACCCCCAGGTCGATCCCGGAGACCGCCTTCAAGGTCCCGAAGTCTCCCGGACCGGTGCCGGGATAGACGCGGAGCTCGCACCCGGTCCTGCAGTGCGGATCGACTCTGGAGAGACTGCTGGCGGTACCGTCCACCACATACTGCCGGGCCACGAACGCGCGGGCCCATGCCAGGTCGGCGGCCGCGGCTCCACCGGTTCCCGGCGCCTGACCGCCCGTGGCCGTCGACACCGGCGCGGGGAGCGGGACCGCCGCCAGCGGCGGCGCAGCGGATGGAGGCGTTACCGTTCCGCGTTCGTCGGTTCCGGGAGTCGACGCCGTTAACGGCAGCAACAGGAGCGCCAGGATGAGGACTCGCAAGGGGGTCATTCGGCGCCGCTCGATCTGATCTGAGGTCCGGAGTCGGCTCCAGCCAACGATACTTCCACGCCGACTTCGAAACCCGATCCTAATCCCCTCCGGGAAAGGAAACGCACACCGCTTGTCAGAACCTCCTCTTCCCCGACGCTCACCTCGTGATCCGGTCGTCACCGGCATGGGGCTCCTTTCCCAGGTCGGCACCGGAACCGCCAAGCACCGCAAGATCCTGAAGTCCGGAACGCAGGTGCCGTTCTCGGTCTACGAACCCGGCGTCGAGTGCCAGACCGGGTGCCAGCTGGTGGGCGCCTACAAGGATCCTCTCGATCCGGCGGACCTCGGACTCGATCGTTCGGAGGCCCGGTTCATGGGGCGGATGTCCCTCCTCGCGGTGCGCGCGGCGCAGATCGCGCTCGAGCAGTCGGGGCTCCCGACCCGGGACCTCGCGGTCGTGGTCGGCACCGGCACCGGAGAGATCGAGACCCATCGGGAGGTCGTACGCCGGGTGGAACGCGGCGGGCGCGTCCGGGTCCTGCCGACCACGATCCCCCGCATCATGGCGTCCACGGTCTCGGCGAATCTCGCCACGGTGCTCAAGACGCGGGGCCCGTCGCTCTCCGTGACCGCGGCCTGCGCCGGCGGCGGCTACAACCTTGCCATCGCCGCCGCCTGGATCCGGGAAGGCATCGTGGACCACGCCCTTGCCGGCGGAGTCGAAGCGGAAGACGTGCACTTCCATCTCGGCTTCGACTCCATGCGCGCCTATACGCGGCTGGACAACCACCGGCCGGAATGGGCCTCGAGGCCCTACGCCGCCGATCGCGCCGGGTTCATCTTCGGAGAGGGCGCCGGGATCCTGGCGCTCGAATCGCGGGAGTCCGCCGAGCGGCGGGGAGCGGCGATCCTCGGCTCGATCCGCGGCTTCGGAATGTCGTCGGATGGCAGCGGCGAGATGGTCGCTCCCGCCAGCGAGGGGGCCGAACTGGCCATGCGGAGGGCGCTCCGGCACAGCGGCGTACCGGAACGCGCGATCGGCTACATCAACACCCACGGCACCTCGACGCCCCTCGGCGACATCTCCGAGGTGCGGGCGATCCGGCGCGTCTTCGCGGACGGCCCCGTCCCATACGGCTCGACCAAGGGCTACACCGGGCACACCGTCTCCGCCGCCGGGTCGCTGGAAGCCGCCTTCACGGTCCTCATGCTCCGGGAAGGCTGGATCGCCCCGTCGGTGAACGCGGAACCGCTCGACCCGGAACTCACGGACTACCCTCCGGTCCTCCGTCCCACCGGCATCGATGCCGAGTGGGCGCTTTCCAACTCGTTCGGCTTCGGCGGGACGAACATCTCCCTGGTCCTGCGCCGGGAGCGCTGAGGCAGCCAACTTCAGGGAACCAGAACCGATGCACGTAGATCTCGAATGGAACGGCGCAACCGGCTACCAAGTCACGACTCCCTCCGGGGCAGCCGTCACGCTCGACAGCGACGCCCGGGAGGGCCCCTCGCCCATGCAGGCGCTGCTCGCGGCGGTGGCCGGCTGCATGGCGATCGACATCGTCCACGTCCTGAAGCGCATGCGCCGCGCTCCCGAACGCCTCTCCGCCCGCGTCTCCGGCGAGCGCGCCGACGACCACCCCAGGCGTTTCGTGAGCATCCGGCTGGAGTTCACGGCCGCCGGTGGCGCGGTGGTCCAGGACCGCCTCGAACAGTCCGTCGAGCTCTCGTTCGCCAAGTACTGCAGCGTCCTCCACAGCTTGGCGAAGGACACCGCGACGAGCTGGTCGGCACGCGTGGCCTAGCGGAGATACACCGAGCGACCGGTGTTGAACCGGCAGTCTCAGCAGCGTTCGATGGGAGAAGAGCCGTCCAGCGGCTCTACCAGATGAAGCAACTGGCCACGTATGTCTGAACTTGCTCCAGCGAGGTCCACCGTGACGAATCGGAAGCGACATCCCTGGATGACCACCGACTCGTCCACTCTCTCTCCAATGGCGGGATGCAACAAGATCGCCTCCTCGGTCCAGGCGCCGCTGTGTCCCAGACCGAGTTGGGAAAAGACATACGCGTACATCTGATAGAGGTAGCCGCTTCTCAGCGTGTCCTGTCCGAACTGTCCTTGTCCGAGGATTCCAGTGAACTTGGTGTCGACAACGATCTTGCGTTGATCCCCGGCGTGTTCCAGAGTGACATCCGTCTGCATTCCGGGCAGGATTGACCGTGCGCGAGGGGAAGCTTCCTCGATCTGCCATCCCAGCTTACGGCTGCCCACATTCCATCCCGCCGGTTCCAGCGTCACCTGGTAGAACCCTCGAACGGCGTGCTCAAAAAGACGCCGTACCCAAGCTTCTTCTCGTTCAGCCAGTGGAAGATGCTCAACTCCAACCGACTCCATGGGTATGGTGAGATCGAGGGCTAGCATCGCCGCGGAGACCATCTGACGGTCGTCGGCTTCGTGACGGCCGATGGTGTCCGTGCTCATTTGTCGCTTGGTTGGCGCTTGTCCGGAAACGCCCATCGCCCGCATTGCATGGGCCGCACGCCGACACCGGAGCCGGAGGCTGGACGTCGTGACAAGGCCGGCAATCCGTTCGCACGCGGCCCGAATGAACCAGTTCCTCAGCGTATCCACCACCATTTCCTCGAATCGACAGGCCACGAGACCCCGACTCAGTAGCTGTCGCCGCTCGGTTTCGAGCATGTCGATCCGACCTCGGACCCGAGGAAGCGCCGCGGTGCGGCGCCGGTAGCCGCGGCTCAGCAGGCGCCGAAGCCTCTTCTCCACAGCGTAGGCGAGCAGCTCCGCGACCAGATCAGGCAAATCGTCGGGCGCGTCTTCGACGGCCGCACCGACGTCGCCCCGATGACGCCACAGATCGGACGCGTAGAACATCAACAGCCAGAGATTCCGGACGGGTATGCGTCCTACGAATCCCGGCGTTGACGCCACCGTTTGCGCGGCCGCAGGTGCCGAACGGGACTCCACTACCAGTTCTTGACCAGCTCATGTGCGGCGGCATCCGCCGTCTTCGGATCGTCGAACCAGTACTCCTGCAAGAGAGGTCCAACCTCCGTCTCGACGACGTTGCGGAACCATTCCCTTGTAGTTCCTGATGCAAGCGCCTCTGCTGGGGTAACGAAGCTATGTCCCACACAGAAATGCTGCCCGAGATTCCGGTCTGCTCGAATCTGATCGTTCAGGTCGTGAATTCGCGCTGCCACATCGTCGGCGAGGGCGTCGTCAACACCCCGTTCCTTCACCACCCACTCCCGCCAGCGAGCATTGATTTGGGGCTCCAAGGAAGCAAACGCAAACCGACGTCGCAGCGCGAAGTCCACCATCGCGAGCGACCGGTCGGCTAGGTTCATCGTACCGATCACATAGAGATTGTCCGGCAGATACACGCCTCGATCTCCGTTTTCGTCCGCGTACGGTAGTTCGATCTCCTCCTCCGGTGTCCTCTTATCAGTCTCGAGGAGCGTCAATAGCTCACCGAAGATCTGCGCCGGATTGCCTCGGTTGATCTCTTCGATGACCACCACGAACTGTGATTCCTGAGCATCCTGTGCCTGTCGCACGGCTGTCAGAAACACCCCGTCCACAACCTTCAGAGCGCCGTCCCCTGCCGGACGAAAACCACGGACGAAGTCCTCGTACGAGAGGCTCGGGTGAAACTGGACTGCGGAGACTTTCTCGGAATCTTTCTCGCCGATTAGCGCAAATGCCAAGCGTTTCGCCAGCCAGCTCTTCCCTGTTCCCGGGGGCCCTTGGAGAATCAGATTCTTCTTGTCTCTTAGACGCGTGAGGAGGCGCTGTAGATGAGCCTCATCCAGGAAGCAACCCTCGTCCACAATGTTCTGGGTCGTGTACAGGGCCGGTGTGGCACCAGGCGGTTGGTATATGTCTCGCCAGTGGGGCCAGCGGAGGAAGCGGGGGATGTCCTGCTCGGCACCGTCGAACGTGAACGCGATAAGCGCCTCCTGCAGCCACCGGCGTTCGGGCGCATATTTCTCCGGGTCAAGCTTCCACAACGTGGGCATATGAGTGTAGAAGCGCCATTCTCGAGGTGGATCGAAGATCTGATCCCACTGAACCGCAACACGGTTTCCGTCATCCGGGTTGTCTGTGATCGTCCCCGTCGCCTTGATCCACATCATGGAAACGTGTCGGCCATGGGTATCGAACGGATGATCCTCCTTTCGAGTGAATACCGACTTGATCGCGATACGGTCGCCCGGTTGCATTTCACGCACATGCGTTCGTATGCCACGCTTGTTGGTCTGGAATCCGTGTTCCCAGATTCCTTCGTCAAGGAAGCGCGCCGTCTGATCGTCATTCCCGAAGGTAGCGCCAACAAACCATACGGGACGTGATCCAGGATCGGTTTCGTGCGTCATGTCTCCCCCCTTTCGGGATTGAGCGGCCAATTCTAGTCACAACTTCGTGATGCCGGTCTGAAGACCGGCAGTCCCAGCCGGGCGCGCCAACCAGTTCAGGGCCGGGCCGTGTATCCCGCGCGGGTGCGGACCCGAACCCCCCGCTGCCTGACCCGGACCTCGATGGGCACGAAGCCCCGGCGCTCCGGGTCGGGACTGAACGCGAGCACGTAGCGCACCCTCAGGTCCCTGAGCACTTCCTGAAATGCCTCCTCGAGGTCCGCGTCGGAACGGATGGTCACCGATCGCCCACCGGTGGCCCGGACCAGGTCCTCGAGGAGTTCGATCCCTTCCCGGTCGGTTCGCAGGATCCGGGAGGGCCGGGGAGCGGGCGCAATGATGGAGTAGAGAAGCACTTCCGAAGCCTGCACCGAACTCCGGATGTGGCGTTCGCGCGCCCAGCTCAGGTTGTCGAGTCCGTCCGTGAAGAGCAGCAACACCGGACGGCCGCTGCCCCAGTGGAGGGCGGCCAGCGACATCACGACACCGTCCCACAGCGCGGTCGCGCCCCCTCCACCGGTCTGGAGCAGTCCGCCCCCGACCTCGTCGCTACAGGGGGCGAACGCGCGGACCCACGACGCCCGGTTGGAGAACGCGACCACGGCGCAGTCGTCATCCCCGGTGAGCGCACCCGCGAACTGGCGCGCTCCGGCAGCGAGCCGGCGGCGGCGTTCGCCGGCGGTGCTGGCGCTCACGTCCATGGCGAACAGGACCGCGAGCGGCAGGGAATCCGGATCCAGCAGCCGGAACTCCTTCGGTTCTCCCGCGACCAGCAACTCGAAGTCCTCCGCCTGAAGCCCCCGCACCGGGCCGTCGCGGGTCACCGAGATGTCCACCAGGACTGCGCGGGTCTCGACCCGGAACTGCGCCAGCGCCGCATCCGGAACAGAAAACGCGGCCAGGACGACGGCCGCTCTCGCCATCCGCGCCGCCGGCCGGAGCAATGCGTTCCTGCCCGTGGATCAGGTGCTGACCAGATTGCGCAGCCAGTCGAGGGATGGCTCAACGGGCTCCGCCCACGTGATCAGGAAATCGGCCCACACCCGGTCTCCCCGGGGCAGCGCCATCGCTTCCGTAGCGAGCTCCGCCGCCTCGTCCCAGCGCCCCCGGGCCTCGAGCGCGGCCACCAGGGCGGCGACCACGGCGTGCGAGGTGGGAGCGAGGTCCACCGCCTCCCGGAGGCCGGCGATCGCCGGATCGAGCCGTTCCTGCGCGATCCGGGTCTCGCCCAGCAGCAACAACCGCGGCACCCATAGCAGATGCGAGCTCGGTTTCTCGCTGACATCGCGCAGGCGATCGGCCGCTCGACCCACCCGCTCCTGGCCCAGCGCGACCAGCGCCAGCCGCAGATTCAGGTCGTCGCGGTCGCCGAGCGCGCGGGCGACCGTCCTGGGGGACTTGAGGGCCACGCTCCGGCTCACCAGTTGGCGGGAAGCGGCCTCCCGGAAGAAATCCCGGGCGTCCCGCCAGAGTTCGTCCTCCCGTACATAGCGGGCTCGAACCGACCAGACGACGGCGAGTTGCCAGGCGAGTGCGGCGTCCCGCCGCGGATCGGACTCTTCGAGCATGCGGCTCGCCGACAACAGGTCCATCCGCGCGAGCCGAGCCCGCGCGGCCGACAGCACGATTTCGCGCCAGAGCAGTGCGCGGAGATCGGAAGCCGCTTCCTCGCCCCAACCCGTCACGGCTTCCTGGCGGAGATGGTCGGGAAGTCCGCGGACCTATTCCCGCGGCAGGTCGTCCACCGGCTCCCTGATGGGTCGGATCGCCCGGTTCCAACCGAAATGGGCGACCGTTTCGGCATGCATCAGCGCCGCGGCAAGCCGTCCGCGGAAACCCTCAAGCTCTTCCGCGGGCGGGAGCGCATCGAAATACCCCTCCCGCGCCCTTCGAAACTCCACCGGGACCCGGCTCCCGACCCGCCGCGCCGTCTCCACGTAGCGGCCGGACCGGTACTGAGACACGAGTTCTCCGTACGCCTCGGGCGTGAGCGGCTCCGCGTCGCGCTGCCGGGAGGATCCCGGCCGCCAAAACACCCGCCGACTCATGCGGCGCACCGGGTCCGTCATGCGCTTGTTGAGGAACTCCGCCCGAAAGATAGCAGCGAGCCAGCGGGCGGACCCGGCTGGACGTCCGCGCCCGGCAGGCGAACCCCAAAAGGGAGAACGCGCACAATTGGCCGGATGCTCCATCCTACCCGCCGCGAATTCCTGGCCCGGACGGCTCCCGCCGCCGCGGCTTTCGCTTCCGTCCCCCGCTTCGCACGCGCCTCGCGAACCCTTCAGGACGGCGTCGACGGCGAACGCGTCGCACGCCGGCTGGAAGCCATCGCCCGGTTCGGCGCGACGCCGGAGGGCGCCTTCCGAACCGCGGGGAGCGACGCCGATATCGCGGCCCGCGCGGCCTTCACGGGGTGGCTCGAGGAAGCCGGATTCGAGGTGCGCACCGATCTCGCCGGCAACCTGATCGGACGCCTCCCGGGGACCGACCCCTCGCTGCGTCCCCTGCTGACCGGATCGCACCTCGATTCGGTTCCGGCGGGCGGGAACTTCGACGGGGTCGCCGGTTCGATCGCCTCCCTCGAGGCAGCCGTCGCCATTGCCGCCTCGGGCGCTCCGCTCCGGCACCCCCTCGAAGTGGTCGACTTCTTCAACGAGGAGAACGGGAAGACCGGAAGCCGGGCGCTTGCCGGCGAAGTCACCCGGGACGAGATGGACCTGCCGGTGTACGGCGGGTTGACCCTGGGCGAGGCGCTCGCCCGCGTGGGCGGCTCGCCGGAACGCATCACCGAGGCGGCTCTCGAACCCGGTCACTACGCGGGCTTCCTCGAACTGCACATCGAGCAGAGCCCAACCCTCGAAACCGAGGGGATCGAGATCGGGATCGTCGAGGGCATCGTCGGCATCCGCCGCTTCCGCGTCCGCGTGTCCGGGGTCGCGAACCACGCCGGCACGACCGCGATGGGGATCCGCCAGGACGCGCTGGTCACCGCCGGCCGCTTCCTGGTGGCGGTCCACGAGGAGACGCAGGCGTGGCCGGGACGGCAGGTCGCCACCGTCGGCCGCATCGAGGCGCATCCCGGCGCGCCGAACGTCATTCCCGGCGCGGTCGATCTGACCCTCGAGATCCGGGACCTCGAGATGGAGCGAATCGAGGCCCTCTATCAGCGTTTCCGGGAGCTGGGGCGCGAACTCGCGGACCGGAACCGAACGGACATCACCTTCGAGCAGTACTACCTGAGCCGCGCCGCCCCCTGCGACCCGCTCTTCATCGACACCCTGGAGGCCGCCGCCGAGAGCCTCGGGGTGTCGAACCTGCGGATGCCGTCCGGAGCGGGACACGACGCCCAGTCCATCGCCGTGCTGGCGCCCGTCGGCATGATCTTCGTTCCGAGCCGCGACGGGGTCAGTCACTCGCCCCGGGAGTTCACGAGCCTCTCCCACATCACGAACGGGGCCCGGGTGCTCCTCGAGTCCCTGCGGCGCCTGGACGGAGCGTTGGACTAGCGAGACGCCTGCCCACGCTCGACCACGGGGACGACGCTCTCCCCGTCGGCATAGCCCACGATTCCGGCCGCGACCACGCGTCGGAAGCCGTCCTGCGCCACGCCGCCCTCGCCGTCGAGCTCCAAGTACAACCCCTCCGGGAGCGCGGCGAGTTGCGGGAACGAGTGGCCGGGACCGCTGCGCAGCGCGGCACCCGGCTGCACCACCACGGCAACCGGCGAAACGGTGAGCCGGAGCCGGAGGAGGATCCCGCAGGTGGTCGTCGCGACGAGGGAGAGCCCGAGGACGGTCAGCAGCAGCCCGCGCCGGCCGCGCCGGACCGTCAGCAGGGTCCAGCAGACTCCGGCGAGCAGCACGAACGCGCTGAGCGGCCAGGCGAAGCGCGTCGGCGGCGTCTGCCGCAGCCATACCGGGAACCCCTGCATCGAACCGAGCAGCTCGACCAGGAACGTATCCGGGTCTCCCGACGCCGCGGCGTCGGTCAGCCGCCGGTCGAGGACGGACCGGGCGAGCGCGACGTTGGCCCGCGCGTCCGTGTCCCCGGGCCGGATCGCGAGCGATCGCTCCCAGTGCAACATCGCGTGGCCGAGCCGGCCCGTCCGGTATTCGGCGTTTCCGAGGTTGTAGTGAAGCGCGGCCCGGTCGAGATTCCCACTGTCCTCATCGAGCAGTTGGCGATACGTCGCTGCGGAAGCCTCGTAGTCGCCGTCGTCGTAACTCCGGGCGGCTGCCGCAGCGGTCTCGAACCCCTCCTGGGAGAGCGCGTTCCCGGCGTGTCCGCTCCCGATGGCGAGCGCCAGGGCTCCCAGAAGATGCCGGCGCCTCATCCGGCGCCTCCCTTCCGCCCGAGCTGTGTCTCGAGCTCGCGAATGAGTTCGGCGGCCTCCTTCGCGTCGGAGCCCGCCTCGCCGCCGCCGCCGGACGCGGCGAAGCGCGCCCCCTCGGAGCGGGACAGGAGCGCCCGGAAGCGGCGGGCGGTATCGGGTGTCGCACCCGCCTCCTCCAGCCGCCGCGCGGCGCTCGCGGGGGTGAGACCGTGCCGGGACCCGCCCAACCGCGCCGCCGCGTAATCGGCAAGCGCCTCGGCCACCCGGGCTGCAGCCTCGGGTCCGCCGGCGGCCACGCGCGAGAGATTCCGCCGGGCCGCCCTCGCCGCTCCGCGGCGGCGGAATTCGGCCGGGTTTGCTTCCCGCCAGGCACGCCGGCGCCGTACGGCCAGGAGGCCCAGGTTCCAAAGCACCGGCAGCGCGAGGCTCAACGCGAAGAGCGGACCGGGACGCCAGGGACTGGCCGGAGGGCTCGTCGAGGGCCCCACGGGCTTCAGGTAGCGGATGTCCTCCCCGAACCGCTCCACCCCCACCGGGCCCTCGGTCCCCGGACCGGCCGCTGCCGCTCCCTCTACGCGAATCCGGAGCGGATCCGAGGCGAGCTCCTCATAGGCGCCGGTCCGCGGGTTGAAGACGTCGAGGGTGACGGCGGCGACGTTCCGGACCCCGCCGGCTTCGGGCACCATCGGGAACTCCCAGACCTGCCGGCCTCCAAAGGCGAGTCCCGCTCCCTCCTCGTGGAGACCGGTCTCGGAGGACGCATCCGGATCGAAGAAGCGGAAGGCCCGCTGCGCCTCGGGCCCCTCGGGGAGGACCGGCGTCCCGGCCGCCCGCAGGTTCCCGGTTCCCGCGAGTTCGACCCGGAGCACGAGCGCCTCCCCGGCGGCCGCAGCCCGGTCGCCGAGCGCCGAGCCGTCCCGCCGGACCTCGGCGCTCAGCCGGTAGTCACCGACCGCGCCGGTGAACCCGGCGGGGCGCCCGGCTTCGGGCAGGGGCTCGGCACGGATCGTGACCGCCGGCGCTTCCCGGGCCACCACCACCTGCTCGGGACCGAAGAAGGACCGCCGCGCGCCCTCGATCCCGATCTCGAAGCGCGGCCCCGGGAGTTCGCGTTCCCCGGCGCCGGTCGGGAAGACCGCCCGCATGAGCAGCGGAACCGTGTCGTACTCCACCCCGTTCAGCGTGCGGCGCTCGCGGCGGGGTCCCGGAAGACTCCGGCGCTCCCGGATCTCGTTCCCGCTCAGGCCGCGCTCCTGCCAGGGAACGTCGGGAAGTTCCAACTCCTCGGTCCAGAACCCCTCCGGCTGGGCCAGCTCCACCGGGGCCGCCGCAAACACCGGCAGCCGCGACCAGAGCCGGTAGAGGACGAGAACCTGCTCGCCCACGTAGACCTCGGAATCCGGCGCCTCGGCGCGGACGAAAAGGTCGTCTTCGCGAACCTCCGGAGCCGGCGGATCGCGGCGCCGCAACCGGTCGAAGGGGTCCCCGAGGCCGAAGGGAGAGGGAAACGGCGAGGAGAAGGGAGAGGCGAACGGGTCGGGAGCGCCGGGGCGGAGGCTGCCCTGCTCCACGCGCACCCGGATGGGGAGCGTCGGCTGGTATCCCGGAACCGGGATCTCCGGAATCGTCAGTTCCCCGACCGCCAGCGGCCGGAGCCGGTAGATCCACTCCGTGGCGCGCGTCATCTGGAAGTTGACGATCTCGGTCCGGGACATCCGCTGGCTGCCAAGCACCTCGAAGCCGGCGAGGTCGGGAAGCACCGGGGCGCCGCCGCGCTCCTCGGGGACCGAAACCGTCAGGGTGAGCGTGTCCTCGATCCCGATGCGGTCCGCATCCACGGTCGCCTCAGCCGACCCCTGGGCCTGGACGGGCGGCGCGAGGAGGACGCCGAAAACCGTCGCCAGGAATCGCCGCTTCACTAGTGCCGGCCCCTCCGGAGGGCCCGGGCCCGGCGCTGTTCCAGCCGGTCCTCCTGGAACGCCCGTTCCACGTCGGCGAGCGCGGCCAGGATGCGCTCCGCCTGCTCGGGGCTGATCTCGGGCACCGCACCGGGGGCGGAGTCGGGCGTTTCGGCGCCCGGACCGGCATCCCCGGATTCGCTCCCGCTCGCGTCGTCGACGGGAGGCCGATCCCGGGACTGCGGGGAACCGTCGGGAGTGGGGTGCTGTCCATCGCCGGACTCCTGTTCCCGATCCCCGGAGGACGGCGACTCCTGGGGGTCCTCTCCCGGTGCCTCGGGGCTCTGCCGTCCCTGCCCCTCCTGTTGCTGCTGCTCCTGATCCTGTCCCTCTTGTTGTTGGTCCGGCTGCTGGTCCGCGGATCCACCCTGCTGTTCTTCTTCGTCGGCCGCGCGCAGCGCCCGTTCCAGGTTCTGGCGCGCTTCCAGGTCTTCCGGGTCGAGCGCGATGGCTTCCCCGTAGGCGGCCGCCGCCTCCCGGAACGCACCGCCGCGGAACAGGGTGTTGGCCAGGTTGAAGAACGCGTCGCGCCGGACCGCGCCGTCGGCGCCCCCCGACAGCGCCGCCTGATAGCCGCGGAGCGCTTCGGCGAGTGGGCCCTCCTCGCCGGCGGGGGCGTCCTCGGCCTCCCCCAACCGGTAGTGGACGCCGGCGATGTTGAGATCGTTCTCGGGCGCGTCCGGGAACTCTCCCGCCGCGCGCGAGAAGGCGCGCAGCGCCTCCTCCAGTCGGCCCGCTTCGAAGTGCTCCGCCCCCTCGCGGGTGTTGCTTTCGCCCCCGCCGAAGAGCTGCGCCGCCATCAGCAGGACAAACGCCGCGCGGATCACGAGACCCCTCCTCGGCGGACAGGAGAGCGACGCCGCCGCGACGGGCCCGCGAATCCGGCCGCCGTGATCGCACCGGCGGCGAGCGCCGCGGGGATCCAGAACTGCTCCCGATAGCGCCGGGAGATCCGGGCTCCCAGCTCCCCGCCTTCGATCCCGGCGATCCGGGCCGTCAAGCCTTCGATCTCCCGGTCGTCGGCGGACACCTCGAAGAACACGCCTCCGGTGAGGGCCGCCAGTTCGGAAAGCGCCGCCCGATCCAGCCGGCTCACGATGGGAGAACCGGCAGCGTCGCGCATGAGCGTCGGCCCGGAGTCCGAGTCCGCCGGGATGGTGGCCCCGCCCGGCGTCCCCACGCCGACCGGAAGGACGACGATGCCGTGTTCGTTCGCCGTCCGCGCCACCTCGACGATCTCGGCGACCCGCAGGTCGTCCTGCTGGCCGTCGGTGAGCAGCACCACCACGCGGTGCCGGCTCTCCTGCCGCTCGAAGGCGCGCGCCGCCTCCCCGATCATGCCGGCCAGGTTCGTTCCGGGACTCTCCACCGCGCCGGTGGCGATTCCGGAAAGCAGGGTCCGAACGGCGCCGAGGTCATGAGTGAGCGGACACTGGGTAAAGGCCGTCCCCGAAAACGCCACGATGCCCACCCGGTTTCCGACCATCCGGTCGAGCAGTTCACCGGCGATATAGCGCGCCCGCTCCATCCGGGAAGGCGCCACGTCGCGGGCATCCATGCTGAAGGAGGTGTCCATCGCCAGCACTATGTCCACCCCGACCAGGGTCACCTCCTGTTCCTGCCTTCCCCACTGCGGCCGCGCGGCCGCGGTCGCGAGCAGGAGGACGGCGCCCAGCAACAGCAGGTCCCGGACCCGGCGTCGGGTGCGGCTGTCCCCCTCGACGAGGGCCGGCGCGCGGATGCCAAAGCGGCGCAGGGCGGTCCTCCCGCGACGCGCCGCCAGGAGGACGAGCGCCGCCCCCAGCGGAAAGAGCAGCAGCAGGAACAGCGCCGACGGCTCCCCGAAGCGCATCTCAGTGCACCCCCTCGCCCGGAAGCCGCGCCGGACAAGGTCTTGCTGCGGAAGTCATGGCGCGGTCCTGAGCACCGTGGCGCCGAGCGCCAGCCCGGAGAACAGGAGGACCGCCGCCCAGCCGGCGAGCCGGGGTCCGTCGTCCGACCAGCTCGTCCACGTCGGCGCCCGGAGTTCGGTCCTCTCCAGCGCATCGATTTCCCCGTAGACCGCCCGGAGACCCTCGCTGTCGCGGGCCCGGAAGTAGCGGCCGCCGGTGGCGTCCGCGACTTCGGTCAGCATCGCTTCGTCAATCCCGGGAGCGTTCCGGACATCGAGGGAGCCGTCCGGCCGCCGCATGACCATCCGCCCTCCCTGCTGGCTCCCGGCGCCCACCGTGTAGACCCGGATTCCCCGGGTCCGGGCCAACCCGGCGGCGGTCAACGGATGGATTTCGCCCGCATTCGAGACCCCGTCGGTGAGCAGGACGATGACCCGGCTCTCCGCCTCCGAGCCCGCGAGCCGGTTGACCGAAGCCGCGATCGCATTGCCGATCGCGGTCCCGTCGGGGATGTCGCCGATGTCCACCTCCCGCAGCCGGTCCGTGAGGACGCCGTGATCGAGCGTCAGGGGACTGAGCGTCACCGCGTTCCGGGCGAACGCCACCGCCCCCAGGCGGTCGTCCGTCCGCCGTTCGACGAAGTCCTCGAGGACCTCCTTGGCGGCGACCAGACGATTCGCCGGGGCGAAGTCCTCCGCCCGCATGCTCGAGGAGATGTCGAGGGCGAGCACGATGTCCACCCCGAGGCTCGTGCCGGTCTCCTCGGTGATCCCGGTCTGGGGACGGGCGAGGGCGACCGCGGCGAGCGCCAGCGCGGCGAGCACGAGCGCTCCGGGAAGGAAGGCGAGCCGGGAACGGAGCGAGCGGGGCAGCTCCCGCAGTCCGGCCGCCTCCGGGAAACGGAGCGACGGCGCCGCGAGCCGCCGCGCGCGCACGACGAACAGCGGAATCAGGAGCAGCAGCAGGAGCGCCGCCGGCCACAGCAGGCGCATCAGCGGGCCTCCAGTTCGCCGCGCGTCCCGGTGGACGGCCCAGGCCCACCCGGAGGCAGAGAGCCCTTCTTTTCCAGCCCTTCGCCGGAATCCGGCTCCAAGGTGAGCGGCGGGCGGGTCCGGTCCAGGAACATCCCCGCGTCCCGGAACCGCGACTGCGCGGCGTCCGGGCGGAAGGCCCGTTCGCTGAACTTGGCGAGATCGGCCTCACTCAGGACGGAGGCGAGCAGCGTCAGCGCTTCACGATGCTCGGGCGCCGCCCGGACCCGCAAGTCCCTGACGATCTCACCGGTGGTCCGTTCGCTCCAGGGTGTCTCGAACCGCCGCCCCGCGTAACGCTTCATGATCCCGGCGAGACCCTCGTAGTAGCCCACCACGTCGCCCTTTTCGAGGAGTCCGGCCCGGGCCAACCGGGCGAGCGCGGCCTCCGCCTCCGCTGCCGGTGGAGGCAGCGGTACGGCCGGCGCTTCCCGGGCGCCGCGGCGCCGCCAGCGCCACCAGGCGGCGGCGAGGAGGACCAGGGCGCCCAGCGCGAGCAGGCCGATCGCTCCCCAGCGCGGGGGCACGTTCAGTGCGAACGGCCCCCGGATGTCGTGGATGTCTCCCCCTGCCGCTTCGGAGTCGGGCGGCAGCGACGAGACCACCCGTACCGGAGACGGCGGCGCCTCGATCAGCGACAGTTCGCCGTCCACGCCCCGGATGCCGACCGGTACGGGGGGAATCTCGTGGTCGCCGGGAAGCACGAACGCGCCGAGCCGGAGGTGGAACCGGCTCTCCCCGGCCGGTGCGCCGTCCGGCTCGAGCGGGACTGCCCCCAGCACCCGGAAGTCGCCGAGGCTCTCCTCGACGACCGGCGCGGTCTCCGCACCCTCGGGGTGCTCCACCACCACTTCCAGCTCGAAGACGTCTCCGACCTCGACCGGCTCGGAGACGACCTCGGCAACGGCGGTGGCGGGCGGTTCCGGCCCGGGCTGGCCGGCCCCGCCGGCGGATCCAGCCGCCAGGCAGAAAACCGCGGTCAGGCGGGCTGGGAGTCTCATCGCCGCCGCTTCTGCCGCATGCGGAAGAACTTGCGAAGGGGCGCGTCGTAGGGCTCTCCCGCCGTCACCTCGACCACATCCACGCCCGTCTCGCGAAGCGCCCGGGAGGCCGCCGCGCGGGCCTTCAGGGCGCGGTCGCGGAAGGCCTGCCGAACCCGTGCATCCGAGGTGTCCAGCCGCACCGGGACTCCGGACTCGGCGTCCTCGAGGTCGATGAGGCCGATGTCCGGGACCGCGTGCTCCCGGACGTCCGTGACCCGGACCGCGATCAGGTCGTGCCGGCGCGCCGCCACGCGGAGGGGACGCACCCAGCGCTCGGGGGGATCTCCCACGAAGTCGCTGACCAGGAAGACGGTCGCGCGCCGGCGCACGGCCCGATTCAACACGCTGAGGGCCTGCGCGATGTCGGTCCCGGCGCCCTCGGGCTCGAAGTAGAGGAGGTCCCGGAGCACCCGGAGACCGTGCCGGCGTCCCTTCCGCGCCGGAAGCCGGGTTTCGGGGCGGTCGGTGAAGAGGAGCGCCCCGACCCGGTCCCCGGACCGGATGGCCGAGAAGGCGAGCGCGGCGGACGCCTCGGCGGCCGTGGCCCGCTTGAAGTCGCGCCGGCTGCCGAACGCGAAGGAGCGCGAGACGTCGAGGAGGAACAGCACCGTCTGCTCGCGCTCCTCGACGAACTTCTTGACGTGGAGATCTCCGGTTCGCGAGGTGACGTTCCAGTCCACCGAGCGGATGTCGTCGCCCGGCGCGTACTCGCGGACCTCCGAGAACTCCATCCCCTGCCCCTTGAAGGTGCTCAGGTAGGCGCCCGCCAGCGCCTCGGTCACCAGCTTGCGGGTGCGGATCTCGATGTGCCGCACGCGGGCAAGCAGTTCCGCGGTGGAGACTCCGGCCGGCGGCTCCGGTTCCCCGGAAGGACCGCCCGACCAGAAAAACGACGCGAAGAAACCCGTCCGGTCGGTGCCGCGCCCCTCTACGGCGGGCGCGTCTTTCGAGGCCACAAGTCGCTCGGGCGGACCGGCTGTCAGGGAACCTCCACCGCATCCAGCACCCGCCGGACGATCTCGTCCCCGTCCACTTCTTCCGCTTCCGCCTCGTAGGAGAGGATCAGGCGGTGGCGCATCACGTCGGGCGCCAGGTGTTTCACGTCCTCGGGGGCGGTGAAGTCCCGATCCTCGAGGAACGCTCGCGCCCGGGCGGCCCGGTAGAGGTCGAGACTCGCCCGCGGCGAGGCCCCGTGCTCCACGAGCCCGGCGATATCGACCCCGAAGGCGCCGGGATCGCGGGTCGCCCGCACCAGCGAGAGGATGTAGTCGCGAATCCGGTCGTCCACGTAGACCGCCTCGACGGCGTCCCGGGCGCTGGCGATCTCGTCGGGACCGAGGACCGGCTCGACGCGCGGCACGGCGAAGTTGGCCATCCGCTTCAGGATGACCCGTTCGTCGTCCAGCTCGGGGAACCCCATCCGCAGCTTCATCATGAAACGGTCCACCTGCGCCTCGGGGAGGGGGTAGGTGCCCTCCTGCTCGATCGGGTTCTGGGTCGCCAGCACCACGAAGGGCTCTTCGAGCTTCCAGGTCTCGTCGCCGATGGTGACCTGGCGCTCCTGCATCGCTTCGAGCAGCGCGCTCTGCACCTTGGCGGGCGCCCGGTTGATCTCGTCGGCCAGCAGGAAGTTCGTGAACACCGGGCCCTTCCTCGGCACGAAGGTCCGGTCCCGCTGGTCATAGATGAGGGTCCCGATCAGATCGGCCGGCAGCAGGTCGGGAGTGAACTGGACCCGGGAGAAATCGGCCCGCACGCTCTCGGCAACGCTCTTCGCGAGCAGCGTCTTCGCGATTCCCGGCACGCCCTCGATGAGCAGGTGGCCGCGGGTGAGGAGGCCGATCAGCACCCGCTCCACGACGTCTTCCTGCCCGACCACGACCCGGCCGAGCTCGGCGGTCAGGCGGTCGGCAAACGCGGAACGGACCTCACGCCCCTTCGTGGTGAGCTGACTGACTTCGGTGGCGCCTGGCATCGCTCAAGAAAACTCCCGGAACTTCGCGGCCGTTCCCGGAATGTTACGCCGAGGGCGCCCGGGCCGATGCGGTGGCGCACCCGGCCTGGAACGCGGGCTTCGGCCGGCACGCGCGGCGTTCCGCCCCGCGCACGACCCGACCCCACCCGGGAAAACGGCGCCCGTTTCGGTGCAAGGTTCCCAGGCGTAGGTGGCGCAACGGCTTGGAACGCCGGCCAGTCCTCCCGGTGGGGGCCTCCAGACCGGCACCGCGGTGCTCCGCACCGCGCACGTCCTAACCCCATACCCCCCGGCC
>VXWI01000097.1 GCA_009835985.1 Acidobacteriota bacterium
CCGGCGAACGAGCGCCCCAGCCCGTTGATCTTCGGGATCACCGGTCCAGCGCCTCACCGCTCAGGAGACCCGCCGCAAGCTCGCCCACCCGCTCGACCGCCTCCAGCGTCCCGGAAGGAGCGGAGGCCCCGGCATTCAGGGCGCGGGCGATCTGGTTCAGATTCACCCCGATCCGGTGGAGTTCGACGCGCTCCCGTGCGCCGAGCCGGAGAACGACCGCCTCGCGGACCGGCTGCCCCAGCGCCCTCTTTGCGCATGTAGCCGCCCGTCGTCATGCGGGCCGCTCCGGCCCGCTGGGCGATCTCGGCGGCCTCCGCGGTGTTGACGCGCACGCCGATCGTGCGGCTGCGAAGTTCGGCCTCGGGCTTCCGGGGACGGGCCATGTCGGGCGACCTCCTTCGGTGGCGCGCGGAAGTGTCGTTCCGGGGGCTCGGGGGCATCCCCCGACCAGAGTAAACGTGAAGCGTTTACACATCTGGCTCCTCCACAAACCGCAGAAACCAGCGCCCCCGTGGCGCGCCCGCGCCCACACCGGCCGGAGCGCCCAACTCTGGACGACGCGCCCACCCTGCGCGAGGTTTCATTCGCGCAGATCGTGCAGTCCATCGAACGAGAGGAATCGAACGATGGCACGCACGAAAAGAAGCCGCCGGAGCTACGGCGCCGGCGAGTGGGGCCGGAACAGGGTCAGAGTGTTCCCTGACCCGAAGACCGGCCTGTTCCAGGTGGAGTGGCGCGAGAACGGGCGGAGGCTCACCCGGTCGCTCGGACACCGCGACTGGGCGAGGGCGAAGCGGCAGGCGGACGAATTCGCGGCCGGGTTCGTCGGTCCGGACCTGAATGGCAAGGCGGAAGCCGGGCCGGAGCCGCTCACCCTGGAGATGCTCTTTGACATCTACGGTGAAGAGGTGACGCCCTCCAAGGGCAGGTATTCGCGGGGGCACGACCGGGCCGCGATGCGCATGTTCCTCCGGTTCTTCGGACGGCACCGCGACCCGGCGAGCTTGTCCCAAAGGGACTGGGACCGCTTCATCCGGGAGCGGCGCGCGGGCACGGTCGGCCCCAGTGGCAAGCCCGTGAGCGACCGGATGGTCGAATGCGACCTGAAGTTCCTCATCGCGGTTCTGAATTGGGCCGCGAGATCGAGGGACGAGCGGGGCCGCCTGTTGCTGGACCGGAACCCGCTCAAGGGGCTCAGGAAGCCCACGGAAAAGAACCCGACCCGGGTGGTGCTCACGGAGGAGGAGTACCGGGCGATGCTCGAAGTCTCCGGGCAGGTGGAGTGGCGGTTCAGGGTCGCGCTCGTGCTCGCGCACGAAACCGGCCACCGCATCGGCGCTATACGCCAGCTTCGGTGGAACGACATCGACTTCGAGGGCCGGACCATCCGCTGGCGGGCCAAGCACGACAAGTCGGGACACGAACACGTCACGCCCGTCACCGCCGAGGCGCTCGAAGTTCTGGAGGCGGCTCAGCGGCACAACCCCGAACCGGGGGAAGCTCCATTGCTGCCCGCGCCCAGGAATCCCTCGAAGTGCATGGGACCCACGGTGGCGCAAGGGTGGTGGGGCAGGGCCGAGCGGCTGGCGGGGCTGGAGCCCAAGCGCGGCAGGGGCTGGCACTCGCTGCGGCGCAAGTTTGCCAGCGACCTGATGGATCAGCCGCTCAAGGTGCTCTGCGAACTCGGCGGCTGGAAGGAGGCCAGGACGGTCCTCCAGTGTTACCAGCAAGCCGACGAGGGACAGCTCAGGACGGCTTTGGAAAGCCGCCGGAGGGCTCGCGCCTGAGAGTTCGCGATCCAGCGGGAACGAAACGGCGGGAGCCGAACCTTATGCTCCCGTAACGTCAATGACCTCAATCAGATGTGAATCCGCTAGACAATGCCCGTCCGGCGCGATCACGTCGATGGGGCCCGGTTCGTCCGAACCCGGCTCCGTGCTCCGCTGGACCCACAGTGCGCCGTCCCAGGTGGCGCGCAGGGCGGCGATGACCGGCACTTCCGGGAAGAACCGCATGTTCTCGAGGGCCTCCCGCTGCAGCGACCTCATGTTGTCGATCATCTCGCGGACCGCGGCGGGCGGTGCGCTCCCGCGCTGCGTGATCGTGCGGTTGCTCTCGGCCTCGAGTTGCCGTTCGCGCTCCTCCCGTTCCATCTCCTCCGTCACGGCCAGCGGCCGGATCGGCCGGCGCAGGATGCGCGAGATTGCGCCCGACGGATCGGTGAGCTTGACGGCCCAGGCCGACGAGTCGGAGTACGCGACGCCGCCCGATGGCAGCGCGTCGAACAGCAGGTCCGGTTCGAACCCCCATTCCTCGTCGATCATGTCTTCGAGATCGCCGCTCCGCGGGCCATCGTCCTCGACCGGCGCCCAGGCCTCCGCGAGCACGTGATCCTCGACGTCCTCCGAGGACATGTCGACGCGCTGGATCGTGCGTCCGCTGCGGCCGATCAGGGTGCGAGCGCCCGTCCGCTCGGGTCGAAGGTTCGGGCGGCGCGCCATGGCAAATCCCATGCCCCCGCCGCCCTCCCTCACCATGCGCTGGAACTCGCCGGCGGGGCTGAAGACGTGGTATCCCGCGTGCATCATGTCCTCGACCAGGATCTGACCGTCCTCCCACACCAGGAGTTGCGTCGCGGCGCGGAACTCGCCCGGGCCGTCGCCGGCGCGGCCGAAGCTGTTCACGAATCCCCCCACCGCGTCCACCACGACGACGCGCGCGTTGGCCGACGTCCGCTCTCCGTCGAGCAGATACAGGTTGCTCGCGCCGTCGAAGGCGACGCCGGAGATGGACGTGAACTCCTCCCACTCGGCCGCCGCCGCGGCGGATCCGATAGCGTACACCAACTCGAGGTCCGGCGAGACGGAATGATCCTCGCCGGGAAGGTCGACCATCTCCTGGGCGTGAAGGCCGGCGCCTCCGAGCGCTGCCCCGAGCACCGCCAGCCACCCGGCGGTGAACCGCGTCGCGGCCCCCGCGGCGAACCGCGGTCCACGGCTGGCGTTCCGTCGTGACATCCGCCTCATCCTGGCAGCCCCCTGCGGCATCTTGGCAGCCTCCCGTCGCGGCTTAGGTTTGTTCGAGTGTGGGCGCGACGCCCGGCCCCATCTCAACCGGGCGATTCCGCGCCAGCTACTATGGAGGTAGTAGATATGATTCGCAAGCGCTCTTCCGGCCCGATCTCTCGCATCCCCCTGCTCTCGCTCGTCGCGCTCGGCGCTTCGCTGTCGTGGGTTGCCTGCGGAGGAGGAGAGGCGCCGTCCGATGAACCCGCCGGGGGCGCAGAGGCTGCAGCCGCCGACGCGCCGCCGCAGTTCGAGACGACCGAGGTCGCCGACGGGGTCTACCAGTTCCGCTGGATCGGACACAACGCCCTGTTCGCCGTGACCTCGGAGGGGGTCTTTGCCTTCGATCCGATTTCCGTCGAGGCGGCCGGCACCTACGCGGAGGAGATCCGCCGGGTCGCGCCAGGGACGGAACTCGCGGCCATCGTCTACAGCCACAACCACGCGGACCACGCGACGGGCGCCGAGGTGCTGCGCGAAGCGTTCGGGACCGACGTCCCCATCTACGCGCACCGGAACGCGGACGCGCCGCTCAGGGAGGCCGCGAACCCCGACCTTCCCCCGCCCACGGACACCTTCGACGAGACCATGACGCTCGCGGGCGGCGAGATCGAACTCCACTACCTGGGCCGCAGCCACAGCGACGACATCGCCGTCGGCTTCCTGCCGGCGCACGGCCTCGCCTTCGCGGTGGACTTCGTGGCGCGCGACCGGTTCGGGTACCAGGACCTCGGCAGCTTCCACTTCCCCGACCAGTTCGACGCGATCGAAGGCCTGCTCGAGATCCCGTTCGAGACGATCGTCTTCGGGCACGGCCCGCCGGGCGACCGGGCCGCCATCGAGCGGCAACTCACTTACTATCGCGACCTGGATGCGGCCGTGCGGGCCGCCGTCGAGGCGGGGCTGAGCGAGGACGAGACCGCCGCGACCGTCCTCATGGAGGACTACAGCCACTGGGACCGCTACGACGACTGGCGCGAACTCAACGTCCGCGGCATGCACCGCAAGCTCCTGGCCGCGGGCGCGCAATAGACGTTCCCGCGGGAACGTCTTTCAACCTACGCGCGGGCGCGGATGGCCGTCACCCGATCAGGCGCTGAAGCTCGGCGATTTCGTCCTCGAGCGCGCGGTCGACCTCGCCCGCTCGCGCCGCCGCGTCGAGGGTGTCGATCTCGCGCCGAGCCTCACGGACCTTCCCATCGAGATCGTACGCCTCCATCTCCGCCCGGATCTCCGTGATCCTGCCGCGCAGAAGCTCAACCTGTCGCTCGGTCAGGGCTCCTCCCCTAGCCAGGCGGGCCACTTGTCCTTCGAGGGCCTCGACCAGACCCCGGCGGGCGGCAACGTGTCCGCGATGTTCAGAGATCCGCTCGCGCAGGCGAGCATCCTCGCCCCGGATCTGCGACGCGTCCCGGGAACCATGCAGAACGGTGAACATCAGGTCGCGCCAGCGCCGTGCTTCCGCGTCGAACGTCCGGCGGACACCATCGATGCTCCATTCGCGTTCGATACCCCCTGAGCCGCGCGTGATCAGGAGCCGGTGGACGCTCCCGGCCCGCGACTCGAGGACCAGCCAGCTGCCGGCCCCCAGGGCCTGGACCGTCGTGCCGTCCGCACTCATGACCACCTCGCCGCTCTCCCGCATGCACAAGTGCATGCCCTCGACGAACCGTTCGATCGCGCGTTCGCCGGCGCGCCAGTCTTCGAACAGCACGCCGTCGCCCAGCGGGAACATCGATGGTGCCGCATCCGCGGCACCGGAACATTGAACCGACTCCTGGATCGCGTCATCGATGGGGATGGGCCGGGCGGCCGCGGCGAAAACGCCCGCCGCGCCGAGAACTACGAGCGTCATGGCCGTTCGGGAGGCGCTCGCACCAGGACGCCGGCGGTCGAGAATGGACACGATTCTGCTCTCCAGTTGCGACGGGTGGACGATGGGCAGCGCCAGCACGCGGGTACCGGCGGAGAGACCTCTGGCCAGGACGAGAAGGTGCCGGGCGTAGTCGGAGGGACGGATACCGAGAGCGAGGACGGCGTCGTCGCAGGCCTTCTCGCCGGCGAGGGTCGCGAGGCGGGAGGCGATCCAGCTCAGGGGATGGAACCAGTAAAGGGCGAGCACGATGCGCCGCATGACCTGCCGCAGCGCGTCCCGCCGGCGCACGTGGATCAGTTCGTGGGTCAGGACGATGTCGCGCTGCTCGGGGCCCCATTCAGCAGCGGACTCGGGGAGCAGAATCACCGGCCTCCACAGCCCGCCCGTCATCGGCGTCAGCACCCGTGCGCTCGTCAGGAGTCTGACATGGCCGCGAATTCGCAGTTGCTTGCGCACGACGCCGATCCGACGCAGCCAGTCCGGATCTCGAAGCGGGCGAGCCGCGCGTACCAACGCGCGCAGGCGAAGCGCTCCGAACGCCAATGACGCCAGCGACACCGCGCAGCCCAGCACCCAAGCAACGAACAGAAGACGGGCAATGCCTGGGGAGGACCGCGTCGCCCCGTCGACCGCGAGACCGCCAACCGCGCCGCCGCGCGGACCCGCGGAGCCTTGTCCTTCCACGATGGGGGCAGCCTCCGGTGTGACAGCGGCGGCTTCCGCGGCGGGTGGATGTAACGCTCCGTCCACATCAGGGAGGATCGGCACGTTCCAGCGGGGTGTCAGGACGCCCAGCAGAGGCAGCGCAAGCACCACGCCGAAGGTGATGGTCCACAACAGGTGCAGGGTCTGGGGCGACCCGCGCCTTCCCAGCCACGCCAGCGCAAGTGCCAGCAGGAGCAGACACGTGACTTGTGCCGTCAGCGCGACGGCCCCGGGAGCGGTGGCCAGGAGGGAGGGGATCACCGGGCTCAGCGGATCTCGGGCGGCAGGCGCCGTACGGTGATGACGGGGACGTCGAACTCATCGGGCTCGACGAAGGCGGCCAGGCCGCCCGGGCCGAAGGCGCGCGGCATGCGGAGGACATCCGGCGCGAGCGTGCCCACGTAGCGGCCGTCCGGCGCGAGCACGTCGACGGGGCCCGGCTCTTCGGCGCCCGGCTCGGCGCTCCGCTGGATCCACAGCGCACCGTCCCACGTCGTGCGGACGGCCGCGAGCACGGGCACCTCCGGATGGAACCGCATGTTCTCGACCGCTTGCCTCCGCCCCCCCGTGAGGAAGTCCATCGCCGCCATCGCCTCGGGCGACCTCGAACCCGTCATGATCGGATTCCTCACCCGCTCGAGGCGGCGTTCGCGCTCCTCACGCCGCATGGACTCCGTGACCGGGAGCGGCCGGATGGGCCGGCGCAGGATACGCGACACCGGGCCGGAAGGATCGGTGAGCTTGATCTCGTAGGCCGACGAGTCCGAGAACGCGACCCCACCCGAGGGCAGCACGTCGAACAGCAGCCCCGGCTCGAACCCCCACTCGGGGCGCGACCCCATCGCCTCCGGGTCGTCGGCTTCGTGGTCTCGCTCCTCCAACGCGCGGGGCGCCCAGGCCTCCACCAGCGGTTGCTCCGACACCTCGCCCGATGACAGGTCGAAGCGCCGGATGGCCCGCCCCTCCTCGCCGGTCGGCCTGTCCCGGGCGCCGCCGACGGCGCTCCGGATTCCGGTGCGCTCCGGTCGCAGGTCGCTGCCCAGTTCCATCCCGAGCATATGCTCGAACTCGCCTCCCGGGGCGAAGACGTGATACCCCATGTGCATGATGTCCTGAACCAGCGTGCTCCCGTCGGCCCACACATACATCTGCCTCGGGGCCCGGAACTCGCCGGGACCATCGCCATCGCGTCCGAACTCGGTCGCGAGCCGGCCCGTGGGGTCCACGACAACGATGCGTGTCCGGCCCGAGAGCGGTGCCGTCTGGTCCATGAGGTGGAGGTTCCCCGAGCCATCGAACC
Organism: Acidobacteriota bacterium; assembly: GCA_009835985.1. Classification (GTDB taxonomy): domain Bacteria; phylum Acidobacteriota; class Vicinamibacteria; order Marinacidobacterales; family Marinacidobacteraceae; genus Marinacidobacterium. The sequence continues at coordinate 6,947 of VXWI01000097.1, forward strand.
ACAGACTCGGGATGGACGAGAACTCCGCCCACGCAGCCTGCGGCGCGGCGGACCCGATGCTGTACACGAGTTCGAGATCGGGAGACAGCAGGCGATCCTCGGAGGGGAGATCCACGACCTCCTGCGCGACCGCCGCCTGCGCGTAGAAACCGACCGCGGCGAGGACCGCTGCCGGGGCCGCCGCGAGTCCGGCGCCGACGCGTCGGCGCGTACCGGCCGCCATCGGGTCGCCCTCTGCAGTTCGTCGAGCACGTCCTGAAGCGAGTGCTCCACCTCCTCCAGCCGCTGCTCCAGACCGTCGCGGTACCCGGAGATCCGGCCGTACACCAGGACTCCGCCCGCGGTGGAGAACCACGCGTCCTGATAGTGGTTCATGACGGTGAACATCAGGTCGCGCCATCGGTGGGCCTCCGCGTTGAAGGGTTGTTGGACGCCGTCGACGCTCCATTCGCGTGCGATCCCTTCCGGACCGCCGGTGATCGCGAGGCGGTGCGTCCGCTCGCCCGTCGATTCGATGACGAGCCAGCTGTCGTCGCCAAGAGAGCGGACCGCTGTGCCGTCGTCGTTCAGCGTGATGTCGCCATCTCCACGCATGCAGAGCAGCATCCCCGCAACGCGTCTCACCATCGTGAATCTCCCATCCGTCCACTTCCAGTTCGGCGTCACCCTGCCGCCACCCTGAAAGGCGAACGACCGAATCGAATCGGAGGACGCGACGCACTCCACCTCGTGCGGGGCGCCGGATGAAGTCGTGCCGGCGGCGGCGGGCGTGGCGGCGCGAGCGGCGGCGGCCCGTGCGGTGGCGAACGCGGCCTCTCGGGCGGATCGCTCGCGCGTGGCCTCGCGCCGGACCTCGGCGGCGATTGTGAAAGCCTCGGGGGCGGCCTCCGAGATGGCGGCGGCTTCTTCGCCGACCGGGACCGGGCGCGCGGCGGCGACGAATACGCCCGCCATACCGAGAACCGAGAGCGTCAGGGCCGCGCGCGCGAGGCTGGGGCGCGGACGCCGACGCGCCAGGATGGACGTGATCCTCCGCTCGAGCTGCGAGGGGTGGACGATGGGGTGCGCCAGGGGGAGCGCCAGCGCCCTGGGACCGCGGGGAAGGCCGGCGGCCAGGAAGAGGAGGTGCCGGGCGTAGTCCGAGGGCCGGGCGCCGAGGGCGAGCACCTCTTCGTCGCAGGCCTTCTCGCTTGCGAGCCCGGCGCGGCGCGAGGCGACCCACGCGAGGGGATGGAACCAGTGCAGGGCGAGCACGACCCGCCGGATCAACTGGCGGAGCGCGTCCCGCCGTCGCACATGGATGAGTTCGTGCGTGAGGACCACGGCCCGCCGCTCCGGGCTCCACGTCGCGGCCCCAGCCGGAAGCAGAATCACCGGGCGCCACAGCCCGCCCGTCATCGGCGTCGCAACCGCCTCGCCGGACAGCAGCCGGACCTCGCGGCGGAGGCCGAGCCGGCGTTGCAGCGTCGCGGCCGCGCGCACCCATTCGGGGTCGCGCACGGGCCGGGCCGTCCGCACCAGTTTCCGGAGCCGGAGCGCCGCGAACGCGAGCGAGGCCAGGGAGAGAACGCAGCCGACCAGCCACACGATCCAAGCGACCCGGACGACGGAGTGCCCCATGGCCGCGCTCGCGGCGCTCCCCGCCGCATCCGCACGCGTGTCCAGCCGGGCCCGTTCCGCCAGGACCAGGGCCTCCCGCATTCCGGCCACCTCCAGCGCCGCGATCAGACCGGAGGGGGCGCGGGCGGGGTCGAAGGTCGCGGAAGTGGCACCCTCGATCGCGGCCGCGGGCGACTCCCCGCTACGGGCCGGCAGGAGCGGGATCTCCCACGAGGGACCGAAGAGGCCGAGGACGGGGAGCGCGAGGACGAGGGCGAACGTCGCCGTCCACAGCAGGTGCAGAGTCCTCGAAGCCCCCCGCCGCATCAACCACGCCAGCGCGAGCGCCAGCAGGAGCAGGAGCGTGACCTGGGCGATCAGCACGACGGGGCTCAACGTCCCTCCTCCGCCGCTTTCTCGATCATCTCCTGGAGGCGGGCGTGCTCCTCCGGCGAGAGGCCGCCCTCGCGCAGCTCGAGCAGCGTGGCCACGGCCCCCTCCACCGAGTCGCCGAAGAAAGTCTTGAGCACGCGGCGCATGGCCGAGCGCCGGGCGCGCAGCGCCGGCATGGTGGGCGAATAGAGGTAGCGGGGACCATCGGACTCACTCACGAGGTGTCCCTTGTTCACGAGACCCCGCAGGATCGAACGGACGGCGGAGTACGTCGGAGGATCCGCCATGTGCTCCCGGATCTGCGCCGCCGTCGGGTTCCCCAATTCGTACACGAGATCCATGACCTCGCGTTCTCGCCTGCTCAGCTCCGCAAGTGGGCTCACAGCGATCGTCCTCCGTCCCCTGCGACGTCTCCCAAGCCTCTCCGGGGAGGCCAAACACCCTCCGCCGAGACAACGTGGCGTACCGCGTGCTGAAAAATCAACACACCCCACAGACAGCGGCGCCCCCTGGAGGGTTGCATCCCGGCGCTTCGCCGTGCGCCCATCGCTGTCACGCCCGGCTCGCCAAGCCTACTATGAGCGCAACCGGACCCATCCGCGCGGGAGCTTGCACCATGTCGATCCGTCGCTTCGCCGCCCCGATCCTCGCACTCGCCACCCTGCTTGTACCGCCAACCGGCCGGCTGGCTGCTCAGGAGGCCTACCGCACACCACCCCCGGACGTCGTCGACATCCTGGAGGCCTCCCCGTTCCCCCAGGCGGTGATCAGTCCGTCCGGTGACCGGATGGTCCTCGCATACAGCGAGAGCATGCCCGGGATCGCGGATCTGGCCGCGCCGATGCTGCGGCTGGCGGGACGCCGGATCAGTCCGGTCACCAACGGCATGCACGCCGCGCCGCCGTTCGTGCGTTTCTCGGTCGTCGACCTGGACGGCGGCGACACGCGCGACGTAACCGGCGCCGAGGACGGCCTGGGCCCACCGCTCTGGTCACCTGCCGGCGACGGCTTCGCCTTCACGCGAACGACCCCGGACGGCGTCGCCCTCTGGCTGGCCGACCCGGAAACGGGCACCGCACGGGCCCTTACGAGCGCGTCGCTGAACGGCGCCCGCGGCGAACCCTGCGCCTGGATGCCCGGCGGCCGTTCGCTGCTCTGCCATTTCATCCCCGATGGCCGCGGCGCTCCGCCCACCCCGGCGGCGATCCCCGTTGGCCCCATCACCCAGGAATCCGGCGGCGAGGCCGCCCCTTCCTGGACCTTCCAGGACCTGCTGGAAGACGCCCACGACGAGGCGCTTTTCGACTACTACCTCATATCGCAGCCGGTCCTCGTCGACGCCGCCACCGGAGCCACACAACCCATCGGCGCCCCGGCGGTCTACGAATCCCTCGACCCTTCACCCAGCGGCGACTACTACCTGTCCGTCCGCACGGTTCGCCCCTACTCGTACCTCGTGCCCGACTCCCGCTTCCCCAGGGAGGTGGAAGTCCTCGGCAGCGACGGCGCGCCCCTGCGCACGCTCGCCACGCTCCCCCTGGACGAGGGCGGCCCCGAGCACCTGGGCTTTCGCCGCGCCGGTCTCCGCCAGTTCTCCTGGCGCCCCGGCGTACCCGCCACCCTGGCCTACGTGGAAGCCCTCGACGGCGGCAACCCCGCGCTCGACGTGCCCCACCGCGACCGGGTGCTGACGCTCGCGGCGCCCTTCGACGGAGAGAGCACGGAACTCGTCCGCACCGAGCACCGCCTGGGCTCGGGCGCCTTCGGCTTCGGGTATCCGGTCCTGTGGGCCGAGGACGGCGAGACCGCCCTGGTCTACGAATTCGACTGGCCGACACGGCGGTCCCGCGCCTGGGCGGTGCAGGCTTCCACTCCCGGCGGCCAGCCCGCGCTCCTCTGGGACCGCAGCACGGACGACTGGTACGGCAATCCGGGCGACCCGGTCATGAAACAGGACGGCGCCGGCAAGCCGGTCGTCCACATGGAGGGCACGAGCATCTTTCTGGCGGGCCCGGGAGGATCTCCGGAAGGAGACCGGCCATTCCTGGACCGGCTCGATCTGGCGACCGCCGAGCGGCAGCGGCTCTTCCACTCGAGCGCGGACAGCTACGAGTCCGTGGTCGGTCTGGCGGACGCACGCGCCGGCCGGATCGTCATCCGGCGCGAGACCGGCGAGGAACCCCCGAACTACCACCTCGTCGCGACGGCAAACAACGAGCGCACGGCCCTCACTTCCTTCCCCAACCCCCAGCCCCAGCTCGCGGGGATCACCAAGAGCAAGATCTACTACGAGCGCGACGACGGCATCCCGCTATCGGGTGAACTGTACCTGCCCGCCGACCACGAGCCCGGCCAGCGTCTCCCGGTCCTCGTCTGGGCCTACCCGCGCGAGTTCGCCGACGAGGACGGCGCCGGTCAGGTCAGGGGCTCGGCCCACCGCTTCACGACCATCTCCGGCGCCTCGCACCTCCTGCTCCTCACGCAGGGGTACGCGGTGCTCAACGACGCCGCGATGCCGATCGTGGGCGGCTTTGCGGCGAACGACACCTACGTGGAGCAGCTGGTGGCCAACGGCAGGGCCGCGGTGGACAAGCTCGTCGAGATGGGCGTGGCCGACCGCGACCGGGTCGGGATCGCCGGCCACAGCTACGGCGCCTTCATGACCGCCAACATGCTGGCGCACTCCGACGACTTCAGCGCCGGCATCGCGCGCAGCGGCGCCTTCAACCGGAGCCTCACGCCCTTCGGCTTCCAGTACGAGCGCCGCACCTTCTGGGAGGCGCCGGAGGTCTACTTCGGCATGTCGGCCTTCATGCACGCGGAGAAGATCAACGAACCGCTGCTCCTGACCCACGGCGTCATCGACAACAACTCCGGGACCTTCCCCGTCCAGTCCGAGCGCATGTACCACGCCGTGAAGGGTCTGGGAGGCACCGTCCGCCTGGTGATGCTGCCCCACGAAAGCCACGGCTACCGGGCCCGGGAATCCGTCCTGCACACCGTGTGGGAGATGTTCGACTGGATGCGCCGTCACGTGAAGGAGCGGCAACGAGACGCACTGGTCCCCCAATAACCTCGAGGGGCGCCCGTACGCTCGGCAGGTCCTTTACCGGATCTGCACGACCTTGACGCCGTCGATGTTGAGATCGGTCCAGCTTCGGTCGGCGGTGAGGACCGGGAGGCCGAGTCTGCGTGCGGTGGCCAGGCATGCCCGGTCACCCAGTCCGAGGCCGTGACGCTGCGTTTGCGGGCGATAGGCGCCGCTGAGCAGCGCCGCCTGGCGGCCGAAGGGAATGATTTCAACCCCCAATCCCCGGACGACGCTCGCCACCGTCACGGAGGGCAGGCCGTCTTGCGAGAGACGTGCCGCGACCTCGGCCACGTTCACGGACGACATGGCGGCTCCTCGCTTGAGCGCGCGTTCGACGCGAACCGCCCCCGGTTCATTTAGCAGCGCGGCCAGGACGGCCGAGGCGTCAAGGACAGCCTCGGCGGGTTCATTCACGGGCGGCTTCGGCTCGCCGTTCCAGGATGAACTCATCGACGACGCTCCCGGAGCCCTTCCGGTGACGGCGCACGATGGCCTGCAGCCTGGCGAGTGCGGCGCTGGTGGTGCGCAGCCGGATCGTGTCGCCCTCCAGGCCCATGATCAACTGCTGCCGGCCCTGAATGTCCAGTGCGCGACGAAAGCGGGCCGGGACCACCAGCCGGCCGGCTTCGTCGATCGTCACGCGTTCGGTATCGGGCAACGGATCGGACATGGGATCCGGCGAAGCCTCGGGCGGCGAGTTCCGGCTCTCTTTCTTCATGGTATACTCCGTGTTTCTGGTATATTTCATGAGAATACCATGTCGAGGGCCGAGGCACGAGAGGTAGACTTCGTAACCCGACCTCGGTGAGATTCTGTCGCCGCATGCCACACGTCGCTTTCGTCGATACCATGGGACCGTCGCTCCGACCTCCCCAGCCTCGCTTCGGCGGTCAACTCGGGATCAACGAACCAGGAAGGGCTCAGCGTGATCACACTTGAGGGGAAGACCGCCATCGTCACGGGGGCGGCGAAGGGGATCGGCGCCGCGTGCGCGCTCGCCTTCGCGCGCCACGGGGCGGATGTCGTGCTGGGGGACGTGCTGGAGGAGCGTTGCGCGGCCACGGCCCGCCGCATCGCGGAGGAGACGGGGCGGGAGACGCTCGCCGTGCTCGCGGACGTGAGCCGGGAGAGCGACTGCGCGGCCCTGCTCGACGCCTGCACGGAACGGTTCGGCCGCTGCGACATCCTGCTCAACAACGCGGGGATCATCGCCGCGGGCTCGATCCTGGACGCCGAGGTCGAGGACTTCGACCGGGTGCTGGGCGTGAACCTGCGGGGGACCTTCCTCCTTTCCCGCCTCGTGGCGCAGGACATGGTCGCGCGCGGGGTGAAGGGGTCGATCATCCACATGTCCTCGACAAACGCGGTGGTGACGATTCCGAACCAGCTCGCCTACGCGGCCTCCAAGGGCGGGGTCATGCAGCTCACGAAGGCGATGGCGGTCGCGCTCGCGCCGCACGACATCCGGGTCAACGCGATCGGGCCGGGGACGATCGTCACGGACATCCTCGATTCGGTGATCGCCGACGAGGAGGCGCGGCGCACGATCCTCTCCCGCACGCCGCTGGGACGGTTCGGGGACCCGGGCGAGATCGGGACCGTGGCCGTCTTCCTCGCGAGCGACTACGCCTCGTACCTCACGGGCGAGACGATCTACCCGGACGGGGGGCGCCTCGCGCTGAACTACACGGTTCCGTTGCGGGAAGACGGGTGACGGGCGCGTGAGCGGCAGGACGACAAGCGAGTCGGGCGGCGGATCCACCGGCGACGCCCGGCTCGCCATAGACATCGGCGGCACCTTCACGGACGTGGCGCTGGAGACCGGCGGGCGCCTCGTCACGACGAAGGTGCTGACGACCGCCTCGGCGCCGGAACGCGGCGTCCTCGAGGGCGTGCACAAGGTGCTGGGGCTGGCGGACGTCCCGCCCTCCGCCGTCCGTCTCGTCATCCACGGCACGACGCTGGCCACGAACGCGGTCATCGAGCGGCGGGGCGCGCGCACCGCCCTCATCGTGACGTCCGGCCACCGCGACGCGCTGGAGATGGCGCACGAGAACCGCTTCGAGCAGTACGACATCGGGGTCGACCGCCCCGCCCCGCTCGTCCCCCGCCGTCTCCGGCTTCCGGTGGAAGAGCGGGTCGACCACCGCGGCCGCGTCCTCATCCCGCTCGAGGAAGACTCGGTGCGCGCGCTCCTCCCGACGCTCGAGGCGGAGGAGGTGGAGTCGGTCGCGGTCGGACTCATCCACGGGTACGCGAACCCGGCGCACGAGCGGCGGATCGGGGAGATCCTCGACGCGTGGCGGCCGGGGCTTCCGGTGACGCTCGCCTCGGACGTGTGTCCGGAGGTGCGGGAGTATGAGCGACAGTCGACGGCGTGCGCGAACGCCTTCGTCCAGCCGCTCATGGCCCGCTACCTGACGGGGCTCGCGGATTCGCTGCGCGAGTCGGGGCTCGCCTGCCCCTTCCTCCTCATGACGTCGGGCGGCGGCCTCACGACGCTGGAGACGGCGGTCGCCGCACCCGTCCGCCTAGTGGAGTCCGGGCCGGCCGGGGGCGCGATCCTCGCCAGCCACCTCGCACGAAGCCTCGACCTCGGGGACGTCCTCTCCTTCGACATGGGCGGGACGACGGCGAAGCTGTGCGTGATCGACGGGGGGCGGCCGCTCCATTCGCGCACGCTCGAGGTCGCCCGCAGCTACCGCTTCAAGCAGGGGAGCGGGCTGCCGGTGCGGATTCCCGTGATCGAGATGGTGGAGATCGGGGCCGGGGGCGGGTCGATCGCCGGCGTCGACGACCTTGAGCGGATCCAGGTGGGGCCCGGGAGCGCCGGGTCGGAGCCGGGGCCGGCGGCGTACGGCCGGGGCGGAGACGAGCCCACGGTCACGGACGCCGACGTCGTCCTGGGGCGGATCGATCCGCAGCTCTTCGCCGGCGGCTCGATCTCCCTCGACCGGGGGCGGGCGGAGGCCGCGATCGAATCCGGGGTGGGACATGAACTCGGGCTCGACGCGAGGCTCGCCGCGCTCGGGATCAGCGAGATGGTGGACGAGAACATGTCCAACGCGGCCCGCACCCACGCGATCGAGTGGGGGAAGGGCGTGGCGGGACGCACGCTCATCGCCTTCGGCGGCTCCGCCCCGATCCATGCGGGCCGTCTGGCGGACAAGCTGGAGGTGGACCGCTTTCTCGTGCCCGCCGACGCGGGCGTGGGGTCGGCCGTCGGCTTCCTCCTCGCCCCGATCTCCTACGAGGTCGTGCGCAGCCGCTACATGCGCCTGTCCGGGTTCGATCCCGGCATCGTGGGGGAAGTGTTCGATGAGATGAGGGCGGAGGCGGAGGCCGTGGTCTCGCGCGGAGCGCCGGGGGTGGCGACGACCGAGAAGGCGCGCGCCTACATGCGCTACGTCGGACAGGGACATGAGATCGGCGTCGACCTCCCCGGCGACCTCCGGGACGCGGCGGCGCTGCGCGACGCGTTCGACCGCGGCTACGAGACGGTGTACGGACGCACGATTCCCGGGCTCGACATCGAGGTCCTGAGCTGGACGCTCGTCGTGTCGGCGCCCGCGACGGAGGCCGCACCCGCGACGGCGGCCGCACCCGCTGCGGAGGCCGTGGACGTTCCCGCGGGAACGTCGCTCGGGGGGCAAGCCGCCGCGAAGAAATCGGAGCCCGAGCGCTGGACCGAACTGTGGGACGGGCCCGGTGGCGAGTCGGCGAGCGCGGCCGTGTACACGCGAGGGGCGCTCGCGGAGGGCACCCGCGTCGAGGGCCCGGCGCTGATCGCTGAAGATCAGACGACGACCGTGGTCCCGGACGGCTGGGACGCGCGGACCGTCGCCGGCGGCCACCTCCTCGTCGAGCGGAAGGCTGCGGCGCGGGGGGCAGC
>VXWI01000096.1 GCA_009835985.1 Acidobacteriota bacterium
GTCTTTCTCCCCATGACCGCAGTCGAAGCGCTCCGGCACTTGGCCGCCGCAGGAGAGGTGCCCGGACCGCGCGGCTTCCTGCCGCCCTACGAGCCGCTCCGGCGCCTGCCCCCGGGTTTCGAGGCGTGGGAGGAGATGGCGAAGGACGTCTCCGCCCGCTACCTGGTCGGCCGGGTGCGGCGCGATCTCGCCGGGCTCCCCGAACTCGACCCGGCGCCCCTCGCCCATGGTCCCGAGGTCGAACGGGGCATGCTGCTCCTCACCTTCTTCGCCGGCGCCTACGTGCACCAGGAGGAGCCGTCGGCGACCAGCCTCCCACCTCCGCTCGCCCGCCCGCTCGTCGCGTTGTCGCGGCGGCTGGGGCGTCCCCCGATCCTCTCCCACGCGAGCCTTGCCATGCACAACTGGCGGCGGCTGGATCCCTCGGGCCCCATCGAGGTCGAGAATCTCGTGAATCTGGTCGGCATCCACGGCAGCACGGACGAGACCTGGTTCCTCACCATCGCGGTGGCCATCGAGGCCTGCGGCGGTGAAGAGCCGGCCCGGATCGTCCGCATGGAGATGGCCGCCGAGGAGGGAGACGCCGAGACGGTCACTGCCGAACTCGGACGGTTGACCGAGACCATCGGCCGCATCACGGTTCTGACCGAGCGCACCCGCGACGGCTGCGACCCGCACGTCTTCTATCGCCGGGTACGGCCCCCGTTCTCGGGCTGGTTCGAGCCCGGGGTGACGTACGAGGGAACGGATCTGACGGAGCCGCTCGTGCTCGCGGGCGGCAGCGCCGCGCAGAGCCCGCTCATCCAGTCCTTTGACGCGGCGCTGTCCGTCGAGCAGCCGGAGGCGGCCCGAAAACCGCACCTGGACATGCGGCGCTACATGAATCCCCGGCACCGTCGGTTCATCGAAGCGGTGGAGGCGAGTGGTGCGATTCGCCGGTTGGCCGCCACCGGACGCAGCCGGGCCGTGCGAGCCGCCTACGACGATGCCCTCACGGCCGTTGCCGAACTCCGGCGTGTCCACCTGGCCATCGTGAACGACTACATCGTGCGCCAGGCCGATCCGGGGACTGCGGCGCGCGGCACCGGAGGAACGGACTTCCGGCGCTTTCTGGGCGGGGCGATCGCCGGAACCGAGCGGGCGCGGCTGGAGGGGTGAGCGCCCGGACTCTCCAGTCGCCCGCTGGCCTGCGGCGTGATATCCTTGTGACTGAGGATATCCAGAAGCCGCCATGCTGATCTCGAAATGGGGAAACAGCCTGGGTGTCCGGCTGCCCCGCTCTCTGGTGAAGGATCTCCGGTTGGAGCCCGGCGACGAGCTGGAGGTGGTTTCCGCTTCAGCCGCGCGCATCATCCTGGCGAAGCACGACCGCCGCGCACGGGCGGTGGAGCGCATGCGTGTGCGCGCGCTGCCCATTCCTGAGGACTTCACCTTCGACCGTGAAGAAATCCACACTCGATGAAGGCGTTCATAGACACCAATGTGCTGATCTACGCGCAGGGCGTCGGTCCGAAGAGCAAGACGGCGCGACGGGCGATCCTGGCCGGCGGTGTCATCAGCGTCCAGGTACTCAACGAATTCGTCGACGTGCTTCGACGCAAGTTCCGCTTTGAGTGGGAGGTGATCGCAGAAGCCCTTGCTGACGTGCGCGCGGCGCTGGATCAGGTTCGTCCAGTCAGCGTCGAGACCCACACCAGCGCCGTCGCGCTCGCGCGTGCCCACGGGTTCCGGTTCTACGACGCCCTCATCCTCGCGTCGGCGCTGGACGCGGGCTGTGACACGCTGCTCACGGAGGACTTCCGGACTGGCCGGCGAGTGGACGGGCTAACGATTGTCAACCCGTTTGTCTGAATCGCAGGACTCCGCCTACGGGCCCGCCGGCGAGCGGTCCTCGCGGGGCACGAGCCGCACCGCCCACAGGCCGCTGTTGAAGTCGGAGAAGAAGATCGTCCCCTTGTGCGGCTGGGGGCCCCAGACGAAGGGGGCGTTGGGGATGAATCCGTCAGGGTCGTCCGAGTAGAACTTGGCGATCTCCCGGCCCTGCCGGTAGAGGTCGCCCACGAGTTCGCCGGAGACGTCCACCACCCGGAGGCCTCCGTTGAAGTAGGCGACGTACATGAGGTCCTTCTCGTAGTCGATCCAGAGGTTGTGCGGCCCCGCCTCGGGCACCCGGTAGCGGGCGATCTCGACCGGGTTGTCGGGATCGTCGAACTCGTTGAAGTGGATGAAGCCCATCGCGCGGGAGGGCATCCGCTCCTGCCAGGAGATGATCGGGCCGGGAATCCGCGGGTTGATCGGGTGTGACTCGTCGCCGGTCACCACGTAGAAGCGGTCCGCCGACTGGCTCTGGAACGGCCAGATAGCGTGGTTCCAGCCGGTGAGCTGGTAGAGACGGCCCATCTCCACCGGGTTCTGGGGCGAGCCGCCCATACCGCCGCCACCCACGTCGACAACCACCATGCCGTCGGTGTTGCCGGCCTGGAAGGCGATCCCGTCGTGGATCCAGACGTCGTGCACGCTCCGTCCGGGACGGGGGTCCTCGAACCGGGACACCCGGAACGGGTTGCGCGGGTCCTCGGCGTTGACCACGTCCCAGCGCCGCCCGTTGTTGATCGCGTAGATGTGCCCCTCGTGGAAGAACACGTTGTGGACCCCGCCGGTCAGTTCGTCGTCGAAGCGCGACAGGACCTCCGGGTTCCGGGGGTCGGAGACGTCGAGGATCACGAACCCGTTGCGGCGGTTCGACGCGCCCTCGCGGGTGATGACCGCGATCCGGCCGTCCTCGGACACCTTGACGTCGTTCACCGTGCGGGCGTCCACCTGCACCTCGGAGATCCGCTGCATGTTCGCGGGGTCGGTGACGTCGAAGAAGAGCGCGTGCCCGTCGGCGTTCCAGGTGCCGAGCGCCGCGTAGTCGCGCCCGTCGCTCCCTTCCCAGATCCACAGATCGGACGTGGCCCGGTCGCGCACCGGAGCGTGACCGACGAACTCCATCGCCATTCCCACGTCCCGGGGCACGACCTGGACGGCCTGTTCCCCGTGCGCGGAACCCGACGACGCGGAAATCACGTAGAGCCCCGGCTGTTCGGCGACGAACCGGCCGTCCGCGAGGAGCTGCGCCGGGGCGCCCGCCCCCACGGTGTCGAACCGGCTCGGATCGGGATGGGACTCGAGAGAGAAGCGCACGGGGGCGCCGGCGACCGCGCCGCCGCCTTCGTCCATGACGGAAGCGGAGAAGCGGACTACGTCCCCGGTGCGGACGCCCCCGGTCAACGGTGACCCGCCGAGGGTTCCGTCAAGGTCGAGGGAGTGCGCGGGATTGACCACGACTTCGATCCGCGCCTCGGCGGTCAACTCGCCGAGCCGCGCGGTCAACGTGGCGGTCCCGGGGCCGAGCGCCCGGAAAACGCCCGCCGCTTCCCAGTGGTACGTCGGCGGGCGGGGCCGGTCGTAGAACGGATGGGCGTGGTAGGTGCCCTCGAAGAGGGGGCCATAGGCGGTGACCGCGCCGACACCGGTCGGTTCGACGGTGATCTCGGGACGCACGTCGCGGGGTTCGGACCCCTCGTCTTCGGCGAGCAGCCGGACCGGAATGCTGGCGCCCGCCAGAACCCGTTCGGGCAGATCGACGAAGCTCAGGGTCGCGAGTTCGGAGGGCAGGATCTCCACCGGGATCTCCACCCGAATGCCGGGATCGTCGGGCCGGGTAAATCCGGGAGTGGTCCCGGCGGCGGGCGAGAGCGCCACCAGCGTGTGATTGCCGGCACGGTGCGCGGTGACCACACCCGTGTGGGACACGCTGACGTCGGCCGGGTCGAGCGAGAAGAAGAGCACCCGCGCCCCGGTGTCCACTTCCCCGTCGGCGGCCGTCACGGTGGCGACGAGGCTGCCCGTCTGTCCCACGCGCAACTGGAGTGCTTCGGGGGCGACCGAGAGTTGCCGCTCCTGGGCCGAGGCGCCCGCCAGCAGGGTCAGACCGAACACCGCGGTCGTCGCTGCACCGAAAGAGAACCGTGAAGAAATCCGCCCGAAGATCATCGTCCAAGGGTATTCAAGACCCGGTGGACGGGCCAACGGGTTCCCGGAACCGCGGTCGGGCCCGCGACCGCCGTCCGGACGTCTTTTCCCGGGCAATGAAGAATTCGGGTCCGCGCCGCGTAGTTCCCCGATAGAAGACGTGAGAGACGACGCCTCCACCGCCACCGATGTTCATGGCGCTCGGCCCGGAGCGCCCGACCCGGAGGAGCAGGAGTGGATCCGCCGGTGCCGGAACGGCAGCCGGCGCGCCTACGAACCGCTCGTGCGCCGATACGCCCGCTGGGCGCAGGCGTACGCCTACCGGAAGGTCGGCGACCGGGAGGAGGCGCGTGACCTGGCGCAGGAGGCGTTCGCCCGGGCGTTTCACGCCATGCCGCGGTTCCGGCTCGGCCGTCCGTTCCTGCCGTGGTTCCTGACCATCCTGGACAACGTCTGCCGCAGCTACCTGCGCCGGCGCCGTCCGGAGATCGGGCTCGAGGGGGTTCGGGAGCCGTCGGCCGACGGTGGAATGCCGTCCGTCCACCAGCGGTTGCTGCTGGAACGCGCACTGCGCGACCTGCCCGAGGAACAGCGCCGGGTGGTGGTGATGCGCGACATGGAGGGTTACGTCCACAGTGAAGTCGCGGAGCGCCTCGGAATTCCCGAAGGGACCGTGGCGTCCCGGCTGCACACCGCCCGCCGCCGGCTGCGCCGGTTCCTTGCGGGTGGTGGGCGGAGGTGATGCCCTGCCGAAAGGAGGAAACCCGATGAACGACCACGAGAAGGACCGGGGCCCAAGCGCCTCCGGACGGATTCCCGACGACGCCCCGGGCGGACCGGAGCTCCAACCGCGACCCGAGGACTGGGACGACGCGGCGATGGACCGTTTCTGGCTCGGGGTCTACTCGCGCCTGGAGCGGGGCCTCGCCTGGACGCTGGTTTCCGCCTCGGCGGCCGTACTGCTCGGCTACTGGGCGTACGAGTTCGCCACCGAATTCCTGGCCGACGCATCGGTCCCGATGATCGTGCGCCTCGGCGCCGCCGGGCTGCTGCTCGGCATTCTGCTTCTCTTGCTGGGCGCGATCCGGGAGCGGATCCGCGCCCGTTCCACTGATCCTTTCCGGAGAGTCCGACGATGATTGTGAGTACCACGAACGAAGTTCCCGGCGCGGAAATCGGCGAAGTCCTGGGCATCGCCCGCGGCAACACGATCCGCGCCCGCCATCTCGGCCGCGACATCATGGCCGGCCTCAAGGGGGTGGTCGGCGGAGAGGTCGAGTCCTACACGAAGCTCATGGCGGAAAGCCGCGAGCAGGCGATCGCCCGGATGATCGAGCACGCCGAGGCCCTCGGCGCCGATGCCATCGTCGGTATGCGGATCGCGACCTCGGTGCTGATGACCACCGCGGCCGAGATCCTCGCCTACGGCACCGCGGTGAAGGTCCGCCGCTAGGGACCCGGGGACCGCCGGTCTTCAGACCGGCACGCGGCCCAGAGGGCCGCAGAGCGCGTTTCGCCAACCCGCGTCATGACGCAGCGGCTCGGAGCGCCGGCCTCCGGCCGGCATCGACCGCCGAGAGGCGGTCGAAACCGCTTTCACCCAATCTCTGATCGGATGGGGCAGCCGGAGCAACGTTCTGAATCTCACCACAACATGAAAATATCCGGGATAATTTCATGTATTGATGTAACATAGGCGGACAAACGCACCGCTATCTCTCAGGCGGCGCACCGGAAGCGAACGATGGAGTTCAAGCGGCTGCTCGGCGACCCCCTGGATGCGGGTCGAAGCTTCTTCCTTTTCGGCTCACGGGGAACCGGAAAGACCACGTGGCTTCGGCGCCGGATGCCGGAGGCGCCCTTCATCAACCTGTTGCGGTCGGACTTCTACGGCCCACTGTCCGCCGAACCAGGCCGCATCCGCAATCTGGTTCCTCGCGGACACCAAGGCTGGGTGGTGATCGACGAGGTGCAGCGCATCCCGGCGCTGCTGAACGAGGTGCATGACCTCATCGAGTCGCGCGGCCTGAAGTTCATCCTGACCGGGTCGAGCGCCAGGACGCTGCGCCGCAAGGGAGTCAATCTGCTGGCGGGGCGGGCCCGGACGTACTTCATGCACCCGCTGACCGCGATGGAGCAGGAGGACGCCTTCGATCTGGGACGCTCGGTTCGTTTCGGGCACTTGCCCGCCCGATTCAGCGATCCCGATCCACGTCGTTACCTGAAGGACTACGTGCAGACCTATCTGCGTGAAGAGGTCATGCAGGAGGGGCTGACCCGCAACATCGGGCACTTCGCCCGTTTTCTCGAGGCTGCGAGTCTGTCCCAGGGGCAGCCGCTCAACATCAGCGGCATCGCGCGCGATGCCCAGGTGTCGCGGGCCACGACCGAGAACTACTTCTCGATCCTTGACGACCTGCTGCTGGCCGTCAGGCTGCCCGTCTTTTCCCGCCGGGCCCGGCGCAAGTTGATCTCGCAGCAGAAGTTCTATTTCTTCGATGCGGGCGTCTTCCGCACCATTCGGCCGGTGGGCCCGCTGGATTCCGAGGCCGAGATCGACGGCCCGGCGCTGGAGACGCTCGTGCTCCAGGAGCTGCGTGCCGCCAACGACTACCGCGCTTGGGGCTATCAGATCCACTACTGGCGTACCCGCGCGCACCTCGAGGTTGATTTCGTGTTGTACGGCCCCCGGGGCCTGGTCGCCATTGAGGTGAAACGATCGCGTCAACTGCACTCGGCGGACACGCGATCGCTGCGCGAATTCAGGAAGGACTACCCGATCGCGAGGTGCTGGGTTCTCTACGGCGGGAACCACGAGCTGGAGCTGGACGGCATCACGGCGATACCGCTGGAACGGGCGCTGCGCGACCTCGGCCGCATCCTCTAGCGGAGCCGGCGATCACGATGCGGGTCGGTCAACCCCTGCCGAAGACGCCCCAGCGGTCGTGCGCACGGACCGGATAGGGTAGGAAACCATGTCGGACACCCCCGCCCCCGAACGCGACGACGGCCGCTTCTACGAGGACTTCCACGTCGGCCAGCGCATCGTCCACCCACTCGGGCGCACGGTCCTGGCCGCCGACAACTCCTGGTTCTCGCTCCTCACCCAGAACCAGAACCCGATCCATATCGACCGCCACCACTCGGAGCGCACGCCGTTCGGCAAACCGCTCGTGAACTCGTGCCTGACGCTGGCGCTCGCCACCGGTCAGTCGGTGAACGACCTGACCCGGAACGTGCTCGCGAACCTCGGCTGGGAAGAAGTCCGGCTGCCGGCGCCGCTCTTCGAGGGGGACACGCTCCACTCCGAGAGCGAGGTGCTTTCCGCGCGGGAATCACGGTCCCGGCCGGAGGCTGGAATCGTGACCGTCCGTACCCGCGGCAGGAATCAGGACGGCGTCGTGGTGATCGAGTTCCGCCGCACCTTCCTGATCTGGAAGCGCGACCACGCTCCGGCGACGAGATCCCGCTAGCCGGGCGTCTCGCTCCGGGGTTCCCCTCGGAGCATCGCCACCATCTTCGCGCTGTCCGCCGGTGGCGGGCCGGTCCGGCGGCTCACGAACCAGGTGACGCCGAAGTTGATCAGCATCCCCAGGGTGCCGATGCCCTCCGGGCTGATCCCGAACCACCACGCCTCCGGGCCGCTCCACTCGAACACCTTGAACCAGCCGATGTAGACGGCGGTGAATCCGGTCCCGGCGATCATGCCGGCCACCGCGCCGCGGGCCGTGACCCAGGTGGTGAAAACACCCAGCACCAGCGCCGGGAAGAAGCTGGCGGCGGCCAGGCCGAAGGCGAAGGCGACCACGGCCGCCACGTAGTCGGGCGGGTAGATCCCGACGACGATCGCGACGACGCACGCGCCGGCGGCTGACAGCCGGGCGGCCACCAGTTCCTGCCGCTCGCTCATCCCCGGACGCAGGAAGCTCTTCAGCAGGTCGTGGGACACGGACGCCGAGATCACGAGCAGCAACCCCGCCGCGGTCGAGAGCGCCGCCGCCAGGCCCCCCGCCGCGACCAGCCCGACGACCCACGCCGGCAGTTCCGCGATCTCGGGGTTGGCGAGCACCATGATGTCCCGGTCGATGGTCAACTCCGCACCCGGCCCTTCGCTGTACTGGATGAGCCCGTCGCCGTTTCGGTCGGTGAAGCCGATGAGCCCGGTCGCCGCCCAGTTCCGGAACCAGTCCGGAGCCTCGGCGAAGGGCGTGTTGTGAAGCGTCTGGATCATGTTGACCCGGGCGAAGGCCGCCACCGCCGGAGCCGTGGTGTAGAGGATCGCGATGAAGAAGAGCGCCCACATCACGCTCCAGCGGGCCAGGCGCGCGGTCTTGACCGTGTAGAAGCGGATCAGCACGTGCGGCAGTCCCGCCGTCCCGGTCATGAGCGCCATCGTGATCGCGAAGACGTCGGGCAGCGTCTTTTTCCCGGCGAGGAAGGCCCCCGTGTACTCGGGTAACCCGAGGTCGGTGTGGATCTGGTCGATCGCTCGCAGGAGCGCCACCCCCGCCCGTTCCCCCTCGATGAGCGGCGAGCCGAAGCCGATCTGGGGGATCGGCGTTCCGGTCATCATCCAGGAGATGGCGCCGGCGGGGATCAGGAAGGCGATGATCAGCACGCAGTACTGAGCCACCTGGGTGTAGGTGATCCCGCGCATCCCCCCGAGCGTCGCGTAGAGGAGCACGATGATGCCGCCGATGGCCACGCCGTACTCCACCGGGATCGTCAGGAAGCGGGAGAACACCACGCCCACGCCGCGCATCTGTCCGGCCACGTAGGTGAAGGAGATGAAGACGGCGCAGGCCACCGCGGTGAGGCGGGCCGTCTGCGAGGCGAAGCGGTCGCCGACGAACTCCGGGATGGTGTAGCGGCCGTAGCGGCGGAGATAGGGCGCCACCAGCAGGGCGAGCAGGACGTAGCCGCCGGTCCACCCCATGAGGTAGATCGCCCCGTCGTAGCCCATGAAGGAGATGAGCCCCGCCATCGAGATGAAGGACGCGGCGCTCATCCAGTCCGCTCCGGTCGCCATGCCGTTCGCAAGGGCGGAAACGCCCCGGCCCGCCACGTAGAAGCCGGACGTGGTGCGAACGCGGCTCGCGACGGCGATGGCGCTGTAGAGGGCGAAGCTGCCGACGACGAAGACCAGGGTCCAGCCCGTGATGCTCACGAGGGATCCTCGGTGTCTTCGGGCCGGTCGGCGTCCCGCTCGATGCGGTCCATGGCGATCGCGTTCACGACCAGCAGGACCAGGAAGATCAGGATCGAACCCTGTTGGGCGAACCAGAAGCCGAGCGGGAACCCTCCGACCCAGATCCGGTTGAGCGGCTCCGCGAGCAGGACTCCCAAGCCGAGCGAGGCGGTGAACCAGATCGCCAGGAGGACCGCGATCAGGCGGAGGCTGCGTTTCCAGGCGCCCGATCGTGGCGCGGCGGGTTGAGTCACAGTTCGAGCGGGGATTGAATCAGAACCGGCGCCGGGTCGGCGCCCGAAGGAGTTGGAGCACTCGAATCGGCAGGACGCCGCGTCCTCACCGCTGGTTTCGCGCTCCCGCGCGATGCCGACCGGAGGTCGGCTATCAAGACGTTCCATACAGTGCCGGAAGATACCGTGATGTGCCATTAGTGCGCTCTATATCAACGCTTTATAGTGCTATAATGTTCCTCAGGGAGCCAGTGCAGCCCGCTCGTTCCCGCCGATTGTGTGATACCTAATCGGTAGCCGCAGGAACTCAGAATTCCCCTCAGGAACGAAAAGCACATGATGGAAAGACCTTACCGCCTCTCTGCTCGCTTCGTCGCCACCATTGAGCGGCCCGGACGCTACGGCGACGGGCGCGGCTCCGGTGGCCTTTCACTTCTCGTCAAGCACACGACCCGTGGCCACCTGGCCAAGTCTTGGGCGCAGCGCATCAGGCTGGACGGCCGCCAGCGCAACCTCGGGATCGGCTCGTGGCCCCACGTCAGCCTCGCCGAGGCCCGCGAGAAGTGCGCCCTGAACCTCGCCGCCCGGCGCCGGGGGGAGCTGGTGACCGGCCGGAAGCGGGCCGTCCCCACCTTCGAGGAGGCCGTCGAGAAGGTGATCGCGGTACACCGGGCCGGCTGGAAGGACGGCAGCAAGTCCGAGAAGGACTGGCGGACGACCCTCCGGGACTATGCGGTGCCGAGACTCGGCGGGAGGCCGGTGAACCGGATCACCACGTCGGAGGTGATGCAGGTCCTGCTCCCAATCTGGAACGAGAAGCGAGTGACGGCGCGTCGGGTTCGGCATCGGATCTCGGCGGTGATGCGCTGGGCGGTCGCGCAGGGCTACCGGGAGGACAACCCGGCGGGCGAGGCCATCGGCGCGGCGCTGCCCAAGAACGGGTTCCGGCCGCGGCATCTTCCGGCGCTGCCGTATGCGGAGGTCGCCGGAGCTCTGGAGCAGGTGCGCGGTTCCGGGACGTATCCCGCGACGGTGCTGGCGTTCGAGTTCCTGGTGCTGACGGCGTGCCGGAGCGGGGAGGTGCGCGGCGCGCTGTGGGAGGAGATGGACCTTCAGGGGCGGGAGTGGCGCATCCCGGCGGAGCGGATGAAGACGGGCCGGGAGCACCGGGTTCCGCTCTCCGCAGGAGCACTGGCGGTGCTCCGCGCGGCACGTGGTCTGGGGGACGGCTCGGGCGTTGTGTTCCCTTCGGCACGGCGCGGCCCGCTCTCCGAGATGGCGATCTCGAAGATGGTCCGGGACCTCGGGATCGGCGCGGTGCCGCACGGGTTCCGTTCGAGCTTCCGGGACTGGGCGGCGGAGTGCACGGACGCGCCGCGCGAGGTGTGCGAGTTGGCGCTGGCCCACGTGAACACCAACCGCATCGAGGCGGCCTATCGGCGCACGGACCTGTTCGAGCGGCGGAGGGCGCTCATGGACGAGTGGGCCGCGTTTCTGACTGGACTCGTGGGTGAATGACTTTCCCCATCACGCTCCGGAATCGCGGGGGAACGAGGTCTTCGAGTGTTCCTTCTCACCTACGGCTGTTCCGGGAAGTCGAAGACGGCCCCCTCCCGGCGCAACTGGAGGACAAGCACATCCGGGTCCACGACGATTCGTTCCGGGTCGAAGTCCGCAACGACCTGAAAGTCGGCTGACTCCCCCGCGTCCAGTTCCACCCAGGTCCGGGCGTCACGGTGACTCGGCGACGCCACGGTCCGGCCCACCGCGTCCCCCCGGTCGAACCAGCGCTCGTTCGCGGTGGCGGCAATTTCAACTCTCATGCGGGCCGTTCCGACGTTCTCCAAAGTGCCGCGGACAACCCAGCCGCGGCCGCCCCGCTCCTTGCTCACACCCGAGAGCCGGTACTCCGGAACCACCACGTCGAAGAACCACTGGGCGGTGAATGCGTCGAAGGCCTCGGGATCCGGGGCGAAGTCGCGTAGCACGGCCAGCATGTCCTGAACGACTGGGAAATCCGAGTTGGAGTGATAGAGGTCGATAAAGGCGCGCAGTCCGGCCAGTAGATTCTCGCGGCCCATCTCCTGGTGGAGCATCCACATCACCCATCCACCCTTGTCGTAGAACACGGTGTTGTCGCCCTGCCGCGAACCGTCCGTCTTCACAAGCGAGCGTTCCGTGTCCACGAACCGGCCGTTGCCGTAGCTGTCTTCGATCCGCTTCGTGAACTCGATGCGGTACCGGTTCCCGTACACCTCCTCGTGCAGAAGGATCGTCGCGTATTGGGCCATCCCCTCCGACAGCATGGTGCCGCCGGGTCCGCGCCCCTGGGTCAGGATATTGACCCACCACTGGTGTGCGGCTTCGTGCGCCACCACCGCGAATGCAGCGTGGGAGCGCGGATCGCTTTTCGTGAGGAAGCCGATGCCCTCGCTGAAGGTGATGTTGGTGGGGAAACCCTGGGCGTAGCCGGCGTACGCCGGGAACTCGGAGAGCTTCAGGCGTTCCCAGGGAAAGGGGTGGAACCACTCCGAGTAGTGCTCCCGGGCCGCGTCCAGCGCGGCGGACATCTCCTCGACGTTGTAGTCGTGTTCCGGGTGGTAGTAGATGGCGGTGCCTCGGCCCTCCGCGACCGCGTAGCGGCCGGCCACGATGTTGAAGAGCCGCACCGGGTGGTCAGACTCCCACACCACGGTGCGCCGCCCCTCCCGTATCTCCTCGCTCACCAGCCGTCCGACGCTGTTCGCCGTGTACTCCTCCGGGACGGTGATCCGAATCCTCGTGGTGAACGGCCTCCCTCCCCAACCGAGGGCCGGTTCCGTCTCCCCCACGTAGAAATCGTCGGGATACTCCCGCTGGTCATAACGGTTGTCTTCGTCGACGCCCAGCTCTGGGAGATATCCGGGAACGGGAACGAAGGTGGGCCCGAAGGCGGTCAGAACGATCCCCGAGTCCAGAATGAACTGACCGCTGCCCCCGATCCTCGTGCTCAGGCCGCGGAGCCGCTGGAGGTCGTAGCGGAAGCCCAAGGTAAGCGAGCCGCCGGGGGCGAGCGGCTCGTCGGGTGTGAACACGAACAGCCCTGAGCGGTCGTCGGGTTCGTGCCGCTCTCCATCGAGCGTCCATTCGATGGGGTCCCAGGGTCCTGCCGTGATCGGAAGCCGCGAGTAGGGAGCCTCCCGATGGTTGAAGAAGGTGTAGTTACCGGACACCGACGCGGAGCGTTCTCCGGGCTCGAGGTCCACATCCAACTCGACGTGGGAGACGGATGGCATCCGAAAGTCGGTCCAGGTGGCCACGTTGCGCCGCCAGTAGTCCTTGCGGGCTTCCTCAGCGTCCGGTCCCTCATAACCGGCTCGCCCACCGAAAAACAATGCCGCCGCCAGTACGAGCGGCGGTACGGCGAAGGGAAGGAGAAGGAGCCCGCTGCGCAACAGGGCTCGCGGTCGCAGCCGGTGCAGAATCCGGATGGCGTCGAACTCCTGCCGGCCGAACCACCGCAGCGCCAGCACCAGAAGGAACGGGACAAGACTCAGGTAGAGCAAGCGGTTCAGGAGCAGGGCGCGACCGTGGAGCGAGAAGGCCCCCATGTCGCTCCACAAGACCAGCGAGTTCCAGGCGATCCAGTTGGTAACCCACGAAAGCGGCTCGCCCACGTTCATCTCGAACACGGTATAGATGAGGATCGCCAACCCGAGTCCGTACACCGCGTAACGGTTGCGGACGAGGGCGAAGGCAGCGGTCACGAACGCGGTCCAGAAAACGAAGGTGGGGACCATCACGCCGCCCCAGGCCACAAGGAAGGGCCAGAAGTCGAAGCCGACCGGATTCCCGAGCAGTTGTCGGACTGTGATGACTGCCCAGGACGCCACCAGCCCGGTGCCGAGTACGAATCCTGCCACGGCGACATTACCCGCCGCCTTCCCGAGCAGCATCGCTCCGGTGTGGACGGGCATCGCCCGGTAGATGTCCGCGAATCGTTGGGCACGCTCCTTCATCAGCGACTCCACCGCATAGAACATCAGCAGAACGCACACGAGCAGACTGAGCGTGTTGAACTGGCGCGCCGCCATCGCGCCAGCGGTCACAAGGAGCGGCGCATCGAACGGTCCCAGCGCGAAGAGGCTCTGACTGACCGACTGGTAGATGATCAGGGGAACGAAGAGGTAGATCCCCGGCCTCACGATCAGCTCGCGGATCTCAGCCCGGCCGATCGTGCGGGCCGCGGCGAGGAATCCCAGGGGAGTCGTCCGCATGCCGAGTTCGCCTAGCGTGGTCCCCGGACTCCCCGTTTCGCTGACGGCGTCCACTGACGGCACCTGATTCCTCCTGCCCCGGCGGAAGCCAACCACCAGCGAGTCCGTATCCCCGTGGAGGAGCCGACGGGCGGTGTTCCGCGCTGCGGCTTCGACTGACAGCAACCCAACAGCAGCGAGCATGATGCGACTGAGCAGGAATCCGGTGTCTAGCGGCAACTGCGCCGTGTTGTAAAAGTCGACGCCCCGGTCCAGCTTCAGGAAGGTCTCGTCCAACCAGCGAAATCCGGAGGGGTCCACGAACATGAGCGTCCGGTTGATCGCCGGGTCGAGCCAGCTGGGTGACCACGAGACCAGAAACCCCAAGACCACCAGCAGCACCGCGACCGGAAAGGCGAACACCACGATCGGTCGGCGCGTCCAGGCGCCGAGGAAGAACGGCACCCCGGCAAAGAAAACGATCTGCGGCAGGCCGAGCAGCAGCGCCGGATAAAGGTAGCTCCCGACAGCGAACGGTCCGATGTGGCGCGCGTCCTCTCCGGTGGCCAGAATGTGGTTGAACCCGGCGGCCAGTCCGAGGTAGAGGCCCCAGATGATCAGGAAGGCCACTGCCGCCCCCACGAAACTGCCCCACACGTACTCGCGCACGGTAAGCCGCGTGGAGTGGAGGATCTCTCCCACCCGGTGTTCCGCATCCCGAATCAGGACCAAGCCCGCGCCGATGGCGAGAAACCAGGCTCCCATGGCGGTGATGAGTACCGACTGGAACATGCTCTGGGCGAAAACGGAGGTGATGTGGGCGCGCTCTCCGCCGACCGTGGCGTCGCCGCTGGAGATCCTCACGTTGCCCGAGGAGAAACCCCAGGCCACCAGCACGAGAATCCCGAAGAGGAACCAGTAGGACGGTCGCCGGAGCGCCGACGACAGTTCCCGGCGGGCTACGGCGGCCCACCTGGCGAACGAGTTCACGGCGCCACCCGCTCCGCGCCTGCCGGCGGTGTCACGCCGTTTTCCGCTCCGCGGTTACGCGTGAGGAGGAGGTAAGCGTCTTCGAGACTCGGAGCGACGGGTTCGAAGCCTTCGGGAGGCGCTCCGTCCGGGACATGGACTCTCACGCGGTTCCGTCCCTCGATCAGGACTGCCTGGGTGACCTCGCAGCGGTCCGCGAGGTCGGCCATCCGGTCCTTCTCCACCGCGCCTTCGAAGATCGCGCCTTCCAGACGGGCGCGCGCCCGTCGCGGCGTCGTGTCCGCCACGATCCGTCCCCCCGTAAGCACCACCACTCTCGGGCACAGGACCGAGATGTCCTCCACGATATGGGTGGACAGGAGCACGAGGCGATCCTCCGCTACCTCGGCCAGCAAGCGGTAGAAGCGCAGCCGTTCCTCAGGATCGAGCCCGGCGGTGGGTTCGTCAACCACCACGATCCGGGGGTCCCCCGCCAACGCCTGGGCGACTCCCAGCCGTTGCCTCATCCCGCCCGACCAGGTCCCCACCTTGCGTCTTGCAGCATCCCGCAGGTTTACCCGTTCGAGGAGTTCGTCGGCGAGCCGCTTCACCCCCTGCGGTGCCTGGACGCCCTTCAGCACCAGAAGGAACCGGAGCATCGCTGCCCCGGTCAGGTGGGGATAGAACCCGAAGTGCTGGGGGAGGTAGCCGAGCTTTCGGCGGATGCGGCGTGGATCACCGGCTACGTCCTCACCGTCGAAGTAGAGGGCCCCGGAAGTCGGCTCCAGCAGGCCCGCGACGATCCGCATGAGCGTCGTCTTGCCGGCGCCGTTGGGCCCGAGGAGCCCCAACATTCCACGGGACGCTTCGAGCGAGACCCCCTGGAGCGCCGCAACCGGGCCGGGGTAGACCTTGACGAGGGTTCTGATTTCGAGCATCGAGACGCCCCCTTTAGCGCTCTTCTAACCGTACTAACGCACTTCAGTTCCCATCGGTTCGGGCTCGGCTTCGCAGATGTCGCCGAGTGTCGGGTTGCCGACGCGCGATCTTCGAGGCGAGGCTCGCAACCGGGCGCGGCACCGGAACGCGGTTCGATTCACCCACCAGGGAGCAACCTGAATCTCCCTCTCTTCACCTGGGTCAGGGCTGACCTGCCAAGCTGGTCCAGCTTACGGCAGGATCGCTTCAAGGTCGTCGATTCTGGACTTAAGGTCCTCGACCTGGTCCTCGAGTCCACCGACCCGGAACTCCAGGTCTTCAACC
>VXWI01000063.1 GCA_009835985.1 Acidobacteriota bacterium
ACTCGCGGCGCAGCCGCTTCTCGCTGACGTGGGTGTAGATCTGGGTGGTGGAGATCGAAGCGTGGCCAAGCATCTGCTGCAGGCTCCGGAGGTCCGCGCCCCGCTCGAGGAGGTGCGTCGCGAACGAGTGCCGAAGGACGTGGGGCGAGAGGCGGCGCGGGATCCCCGCCTGTTCCCCGCGGGTCCTGACGATCTGCCAGAACCGTTGACGGGTCATCGCTCCGCCGCGGGCGGTGACGAACAGCCACGACGAAACGGCCTTCGGGGTCCCCTCCCGAAGGACCCGCGGGCGGCCCTCCGCCATCCAGGCGCCCAGGGTTGCCGCGGCGACATCTCCGTAGGGGACGATGCGCGTCTTGTCCCCCTTGCCCGTCACGGTGACGTAGCCCGGCGTCTCGTCGCGGACGGGCACCACGTCGGTAGTTCTGAGACCCACGAGTTCGGATACGCGGAGACCGGTGGCGTAGAGCATCTCGAGCATCGCCCGGTCGCGGAGTCCCAACGGCGAGTCATCCGGCGCCGCGAGCAGCCGTTCGACTTCGTCCGGAGACAGGTAGTGGGGGAGCCCCGGGAGGGCCCGCGCCACCGTGATTCCCTCGGTGGGGTCGCGCTCGATGAGCCCCTCGGACTGCCAGAAGACGTAGGCCCCGCGGACCGCAGAGGTGATCCGCTGGATCGAGCGGAACGCGAGGCCGCGGCGGTGGAGGTGCGTCAGGAAGCGCTGCAGGTCCTTCGTGCCAAGTTCCACGAGCGGCCGCTTCCCGCTGAACTCGTCTAGCTTGCCGAGATCGCGGCGGTAGGCATCGAGCGTGTTCGCGGAGAGGCGGCGCTCCACCCGGAGGTGGTTCAGGAACTCGTCCACTTGCGGGTCCGGGCGGGGCGTCCTGCCGGGTTTTTCCACGGGGCCGTTCATCGGTCCGGTCCTCCACGCCGCCCGCGCCCGAAGCCGAACCGCTCTCCCAGCGCGACGAGCGCGTCCCGGATGGGATCCCACTCTCGCGGCGCCAACAACCTCACGGCGAACACGAAGACGAGTGTCCCCGCCGCCGTGGCGAGCAGGGTGGTCGCCGCACCGGCCCAGGCGCCGGGGCCCAGGCGATCACCGGCGAACTGCACGAGCAGCCACGCCGCGCCGCCGGTGGCGGCCGCCACCGGGAACGCACGGAGGCCGGCTCCGGCGACCTCTCCGAACAGGGCTCGTGCATAGGGTCGTCCGGATGCGTCCGACCCGAGTCTCCCCGCCAGCAGGGCCGCGAGCAGCCCCGTGGAGAACCACGCCACGCAGACGGTCGCGAGCGGCAGGCCCAGATGACCGAACCCCGCGACAACCACGAAACTTCGGGTCGCGAGCCAGGTCACGACCGTCCCGATGGCCGCGACCAGGAGCGGCGGGCGGGTGCTGCCGAGCGCGAAGAAGGCGTCGGTGAGGAGTTTGGTAGCCCCGAAGGCGGGAAGGCCCAGCGCGAAGATGGAGAGGACGAGGGATACCTGCCGGGCGTCTTCCGGGCTGAAGGCTCCCCGCTGGTAGATGAGCGCGACGAACGGCGCGGCGATCCCGATGAGTCCGGCCGCGGCGGCCAGCGTCAGCATCAGCATGAGCCGGCCCGACTGCCCGAGCACCCGGCCGAATCCCTCCCGGTCGCCGCGGCCGGCGGCCCGCGTGAGCGCCGGAAGCGTGGCGCTCGACAGGGCCACCCCGATCAGGCCCGAGGGCAGTTGCACGAGCCGGTAGGCCATTGCGAACCAGGCGAGCCACGAGGTTCCCGCCGACGCGAAGTGCCTCGAGATGATGACGTTGATCTGGAGCGTCCCGGCAGCCGCCGCCGCCGGGGCGAAGAGGCGGCACACCCGCCGAAAGGCCGGATCGGAAACCGTCGCCCGCATCCCTCCGGTGGGGACCGGGCGGTAGCCGTCCCGGCGGAACCACCGCCACTGCATGAGCAGCTGGACAAGCCCTCCAAGCGGCACTCCGAGGGCGAGTCCCGCCATCGGGTGGAGCCCCAGCCGGGGAGCGGCGACGAACCCCAGCGCCGCGAAGACGATGGTGGTGACGTTGAAGAACGACGACGCCACTGCCGGCAGGAAGAAGGAGTTGCGCGCCTGCAGGCCGCCCATGAAGAGCGACGCGAGCGACGCGCAGGCGATGAACGGGAACATGATCCGGGTGAGCCAGACGGCCAGTTCCCGCGGCGTTTCGACGCCGAACCGCAGGGGCTCGGGAAGCGGCGTGTCGAAGGCCCCCCGCGAGAACACGAGGTCCACCAGTTGTGGGGCGAACGCCACGCCGGCGACGGTGACCAGGAGGCTCACCGGGAGCAGGACCCGGAGGACCCGCCCCAGGAGCCGGTGGGCGGCTTCCCTGCCGTCGCCTTGGTCCACGGCCGCGAAGGTGGCGACGAACGCCTTGGAGAGCGCCCCCTCCGCGAGCATCTCCCGAAGGGTGTTGGGGAAGGTGTAGGCCGCGTAGAAGGCGTCGAGGAGCCGCGTCGGAAACAGGAAGGCGAGGGTCTGCTCCCGTACCAGTCCGGTGAGGCGGGAGAACACGACGCCGAGGCTCACCGAGCCCGCGCGGCGCGCCAGGTAGCGCTCGTCACCGGAGCCGGACGGAGGCGGGTTGCCGTCGGGTGGCACGGGAACAGAGTAGCG
Organism: Acidobacteriota bacterium; assembly: GCA_009835985.1. Taxonomy (GTDB): domain Bacteria; phylum Acidobacteriota; class Vicinamibacteria; order Marinacidobacterales; family Marinacidobacteraceae; genus Marinacidobacterium. Next base: position 2,647 of record VXWI01000063.1, read on the forward strand.
GAGGGGTGGGCTGGAACGCCGGTCTCCAGACCGGCACGAGCGGCGCTCCGCGCCGCGCACGGCACAACCCCACCCAGCGTCACGGCGTTTACAGGCAGCCCCCGCTCCCGGGCCGCGCGCGTGGAGTAGCATTTCCCGCGATTTGAACGCGCCGGCAGACATACCCCCGCCGGTCGCGAGGACCGGCCGGCTTGCGGCGCTGGTCCTTACGACCTTCGCCTTCGTACCGCTCACGGCGACTCCAGCGGCGGCGCAGGACCACAAGTTCCGGCTCTTTGCGGGCGCCGGACTCCAGTTCTTCGCGCGTCCCGAGCTGAGTCCCGGGCGAGGCGCGGGGCTCGGGGGCACGGCGTCCTTTCGAGCCACCGAGAACATCTCCATCTCCACCGGGCTCTTCTTCGGGCGTTCCAACCGGCGCTACACGGCCGCCAACGAGGCCGTGGAAGACGTCATCGCGGAACCGGCCTACCAGTTCCGGACGAATCGGTACCACCTCGACGGATCCCTCGTGTACCACCTCGGACGGCGCCAACCCTTCCAGATGTACTTCGTCGCCGGCGGCGGGATCGTACGGCGGGACGAGCTGCGCGAGGACTTCATCTACGAGACGACCGATCCCGGAGACGATCAATCGGGGAACTTCCGGATCCGGGTCCCGATCGGAAACGAAGTCACCCTCGAACACACCACCTATGTGCCCACCGCCCACGTCGCGGTCGGCTTCGAGGTCTATGTTTTCTCCTACCTGTCAGCGCGCGCCGAATACCGGATCTGGTCCTCGAAGGACTTTTCGTTCCGCACGCAGCAGGCGATGATCGGGGTCAACTACTACAAGTAGCCGTACTCGGATATCTCTCTTGGTCTGAATGTCGGATCAGCGCCGGCGGGTTCTTCCGGTGGCCGTGGCGGCCGGGCTGCTGTTCGTTTTCTGGGTCGCCCTCTCGGGAAAACTGGATGCCTTCCATCTCTCCCTCGGCCTGCTGACCGCCGTCGCGGTCACGCTCGCGACCCACGGGCTCTACCGGGCGCCTCCGCAGCCGATGCCAGCGGACGAGTTCGGACGCGTTCCGCTCCGCTGGCGCCACTTCCTCACCTACGCGGTCTGGCTGCTCTGGCAGATCTTCCGGTCGGCGATCCATGTGGCGAAGCTGATCCTGCACCCCCGGCTCCCCATCGCTCCGCGGATGGTGCGCATTGCGGACGACCTCCCCCATCCCGTCGCCCGGCTGACCCTCGCCCACTCCATCACGCTGACCCCCGGCACCGTGACGGTTGACTGCGACGACGAAGGGATGCTGGTTCACGCCATCGACCCGGAGTCCGCCGCGAGCCTCGGCGGTGACGGCGGACCGATGGCCGACCGGGTGCGGGGAGTCTTCGGCGCCGGGGCACGCTGATGTCCATGCTGCTGACCGCGGTGGCGGCCGTCCTCTTCATCGCGATCGGCGGTTCCCTGTTCCGCGTGGTTCGCGGCCCGACACTCTGGGACCGGCTCGCCGGGGTCGCCCTGATCGGGACGAAGACCCTGATCCTTCTGGTCGTCGCCGGCGAACTCTCGGGACAGCCCGAGATGTTCACCGACATCGCACTCGCCTACGCCACGATCGGTTTCCTGGGCGCCCTCGTCATCGCCAAGTACTTCGAGGGCTCCAGCAGCAAGTCCTGATGGCCGCCTCCACCCTGACCGAGGGGTTCGCGATCCTCCTGGTCGCCGCCGGCCTGTTCTTCATCCTGGCCGCCGTGATCGGGATCCTCCGCCTCCCGGACTTCTTTACCCGTCTCCACGCCATGGGAAAGTGCGATACCGCCGGACTGTCGCTCAGTCTGCTCGGGCTCGCGCTCCTGGCGGACGATCTGGCGGTGACGGTCAAGCTGGTGCTGGTCCTGGCCCTGGTCGCCGTCGCCAACCCGACGGCAACGCACGCCCTGGCCCGGGCCGCGTCAAGGGCCGGAGTCAAGGTCTGGCGGCCCGACGAGCCGGCTGGGCCGGCAGGAGAACGGTGATGGCCGAGGGCCATCTCATCAGCATCGGCCTGCTCGCCGCGATGGTGGTCTCGGCGGCGTGCGCGCTCGCCGTGAAGGACCTGTTGACCGCCGCGGCGCTCTTCGGCGCGTTCAGTTTTCTGACGGCGACCTGGTTCGCCCTGTTGGGGGCCGTGGACGTCGCCTTCACGGAGGCCTGCGTCGGCGGCGCGCTGACCACGATCCTGTTCGTCTCCACCGCCTTCCGGACCAGCCGGAGATTCGACTGATGGGTGCGCCGCGACACGGGGGCACCCGCATGCGGTGGCTGCTGGGCGCCGCCGCGTTCCCGGCGCTATTCCTCGGGCTGGTTCTGGGGATGGCCGAGCTCCCCGAGTTCGGCGATCCGGGATCCCCCGCGTCCACCCACGTCTCGCCTCGTTTCATCGAGGACGCCGCCGCCGAGACCGGCGCCGCCAACATGGTGACCGCAGTGCTGGCGGACTATCGCGGCTACGACACGCTCGGCGAAACGGCGGTCATCTTCGCGGCGGGGCTCGGCTGCCTCGTCATCCTCGCGGCGGCGGGCGGCCGGCCCAACCCGCCGGCCCCCGGTATGTCCCACCCGTTCGGGAGCGTCATCCTCGACACCGCCACCCGCATCCTCGTCCCGGTGGTGCTGCTGTTCGCGGTGTACGTCCTGATTCACGGACACATCAGTCCGGGAGGAGGCTTCCAGGGCGGAGTCCTCTTCGGGTCCGGTCTCATCATGATGCGGCTCGTGTGGGGCCCGGCGCACGAAGGCGGGACGCACCGTCCGGACGTCACCGCGTTCGGCCCCAGCCTCCGCGGCTCCCTGATCCTGGCCTGCGCCGGCATCCTCGGCTACGCCGGCATCGGACTCGCCGCCATGGCGTTCGGGGGCGAGTTCCTGAACTACGGGACGTTGCCGCTCGGCAGCGATCCGGCACACGTACGGGAGCTCGCCACCCTCGGCATCGAGGCCGCGGTCTTCCTCACCGTCGCCGGCACGGTCGGCGTCCTGTTCGACACGATCAGTATCGGGATGCGGGAGAGCGGGGTTCCGCTCGGAAGCGATCGAGGCCCTCGGGAATGACCACCTACGCCTTCGCCGCCGTGCTCTTCACCCTCGGGATTGCCGGCATGGCGCTGCTCCCGAACCTCCTGCGCAAGCTGCTCGCGATGAACGTGATGCAGGTCGCCGTCATCGTCTTCTTCGTATCGCTCGCGTTCAAGGACGGTGCCACGGTGCCGATCCTGGGTCAGGGCGGCGATCCGCAGGCGGCGGAGTTCATGAACCCCCTGCCGCACACGCTGATGCTCACCGCCATCGTGGTCTCGGTTTCGACGACCGGCCTCGCGCTCGGGCTGCTGGTCCGGATCCGGAGCCGTTTCGAGACGCTCAACGAGCGGCAGCTGCTCGACAAGCTCCGCTAGCCGCGGCCATCGGGACCAGTGCGAGACGTTCTCCCGGGCCTGCTGGTCGCGCTGCCGCTGGTCGGGGCGGCTCTCGTCCCGCTGCTCGCGGCCCTGTTTCGCCGCACCACCCGCGCCGCCGCCCTCGCGCTCCACGCCGCGATCTTTGCAGCGGCGCTCGGCCTCTTCTGGTCGGCAGCGGTCGCCGGACCAATTCGTTACGCGGTCGGAGGCTGGCCCGGGCCCTGGGGCATCGAACTGTGGTTCGACGGCCTGAGCACTCTCATCGCGGTGCTGGTGGCCGGGATGGCCTGCTTCGCCTCTTTCGCACAGACGTTCGGCCCGGACCCGGACCGGACGGCGCCGGGTTCGACCCCGCTCCGGGAAGGTCTGCTGCGGGGCGCCCTGCTGCTGCTCGTCGGGGGGCTCCTCGGCATTGTCGCCACCCGCGACGTCTTCAACCTCTTCGTCTTTCTGGAGATCTCGTCGCTCGCCGCCTACACGCTGGTCGCCTCGGGAGGTGGCCGGTCGACGGTGGCTGCCTTCCGGTACCTGCTGGCCGGCACCGCCGCCGGTTCGCTCTACCTGTTCGGCGTCGGTTTCCTCTACGCGCTCACCGGAACGCTCAACATGGACGACCTCGCGGCCCGGCTGCCTTCGGTCGAAGCGGACGCGGCGCTCACCGTCGCGGTCGTCCTGATTGCGGTGGGGCTTTCCATCAAGGCGGCCCTTTTCCCCCTCCACGGCTGGTTGCCGGACACCTACGTCTACACCCCGACGCCCGCGGCGGGATTCATCGCCGCGGTCATGGCCAAGGTCAGCGCCTACGCGCTCCTCCGGTTGCTCGGCGAGGTTCTGGCCGGGACGGACGCGGGGGCGGTGGTGCTCGAAATCATGATCTGGCTCGGCGTGGCGGGAGTCGTGGCCGGCGGGGTCCTGGCGGTGGCCCAGCGGGCCGTGACACGCATGCTCGCCTGGTCCAGCATCTCCGCGATGGGCATGATCCTGATCGGGGTGGGGATGGGGTCCGCCCTCGCCATCACCGGCGCCCTCTTCCACATGGCCGCCCACGCCCTGGCCAAGGGGTGCCTCTTCTTCGGCGCCGGCGGGATCCGCGCTCTCGAGGATGGCGACGAGGTGGACCGCTGGGCCGGTCTCGGCAGCCGCGCTCCCTGGACCCTGGCGGCCCTCACCGTCGCCGGGCTTTCCATGATCGGCATTCCGCCGACCGCCGGGTTCTTCTCGAAGTACTACCTGCTCTCCGCTTCGATCACCGCCGGAGGACCGGCGGGGATCGCTGCCTTCGCCGCGATCATCCTCTCCAGCCTGCTGGCCACGGTCTACTTCCTGCGCGTCCTGGAGGCGGCCTGGTTCCGGGCGCCGGCCGAGGCGGAGCGGGCCTCGTCCGCAGCGCCGGCCGGCCCTGTCCTCCCCCGGCCGCTTGCCCTGCCGGTCGTCGGGCTCGCCCTCCTGATCGTGCTGACCGGGATCTTCGCGCGCCCGTTCGAACGCCACGTACTCCCTGACTGGGAGACCGGAACCGCCCGCATCGCCGCTGAAGCGCCTTGACCGAGATCGTCTCCCTCCGCCCGCTGCTCGCCGTCGGGGCCGGGCTGGCCGTGGTGCTGCCGATCCTGCTCAGCGGCCGGCGGCCCGCGCTCCGGGAGGGTTGGACGTTCCTGGCGGGAGCGGTGCAGCTTGGCGCCGCGCTCTCCATGCTTCCGGCCGCCCTTGCCGGCGCCGCCCACGTCAGTCCGGCCCTGCCCCTGCTGCCGGGAATGCCCCTCCAGTTCCGGGCCGACCCGCTGGGCCTTCTCTTCCTGACGCTCTCCTCGATCCTCTGGCTCGCCACCTCGAGCTACTCGGTGGGATACCTCCGAAGCCTGGGACTCAAGCACCAGACCGGTTACTTCGCGGCGTTCGCGGCCGCGGTGGCCGCCGCCGCGGGCGTCGCGCTCGCCGCCAACCTGCTGACCTTCCTGATCGCCTACGAGGTGCTCACGCTCGCGACCTGGCCGCTCGTGGTGCACAAGCGGACCTCCGGCGTGCTCGGCTCCGGCCGGTCCTACCTCGCCTACACGCTGATCGCCGGTCAACTGCTGCTGGGCGCCGTCGTCTGGGCGGGAACGCTGGCGCCCGGCGCGCAGTTCACGCCAGGGGGCTTCCTCGCGGGCGCCGCATCCGACGGCGTCCTGCGTGTCCTCTTCGTGCTTCTCCTCGTGGGGGTCGGCTCCAAGGCGGCGGTGTTCCCGCTGCACGGCTGGCTGCCCGCGGCGATGGTGGCCCCTACCCCGGTGAGCGCCCTGCTGCATGCGGTCGCGGTGGTCAAGGCGGGGGCGTTCGGGGTGCTGCGGCTGACCGGCTGGGTCTTCGGTCCCGACCTGATGCACGACCTGGGCCTCAGCCTGCCGCTCGCGCTGCTCGCCGCGGGGACCATCCTGATGGCCTCGCTGCGCGCGCTCGGCGAAGACCACTTCAAACGCCGGCTCGCCTACTCGACCATCAGCCAGCTCAGCTACATCGTTCTCGGGGGCGCCATCGGCACCCCGCTGGCGCTCGCGGGGGCGGCATTCCACATCGTCGCCCACGGTTTCCTGAAGATCACCCTGTTCTTCTGCGCCGGTTCGGTGTACGCGGCCACCGGGCGGGAACACATCTCGCAGCTCGGGGGGCTCGGCCGGGCGATGCCGTTCACCTTCGCCGCCTTCGGGGTCGGCGCGCTCGGCATGGCGGGCGTTCCCCTGCTCCCGGGGTTCATCAGCAAGTGGAACCTGGCGCTCGGCGCGCTGGACGACCACCAGGTCTGGGTGGTGGCGGTCCTCGTGCTCAGCGGGCTGTTGAACCTGGCCTACTACCTGCCCATCCTCCGGGTCGCGGTCTTCGAGCCGGGCGACCGCCGCGACGTCGGGGAGCCGTCGGCATGGCTGGTGGCGCCCCCGGTCTTCGCCGCGCTGGCGGCGATCGTGCTGGGGCTCAATCCCGACGCCGGCGCCCGCTTCTGGTCCCTCGCCGAGTCGGCGGCGCAGAGCGTCGCGGCGCACGCTCCCGAGTTCCTCACCGGGGGGCTGCCGTGAGCAGGCGGACAGCGGCCGGACTCGGCGTCGTCATCGCGGCTCTCGCCGCGTTGGACGTGCTGGGATTCCTGTCGGGAGCGGAACACCACGGCGGATTCTGGAACAGCGTGCCGCTGGGTGACCTCGCCCTGGGTGTACTCGGGGCGGGAGTCCTGGTCTGGTTCTCGAAACGGATCCTGAAGCGACTCCTCTCGCGCCCGGAGAGCTACTACGACGGGACTCACCAGCCGTGAGCGCCCTCTTCCTGCATCCCGCCTTCTGGCTCTTCGCCGGTGTTGTCGTTGTCTTCGCGAACCGGCGGCGCATGCCCGGGGTCCCGGTCGGCGTCATCGTCGCGCTGGGAGCGCTGCTGGCGCTGCTCCGCGGGGTGGAAGGAACCCTGGAGACCAGCGTCGCCGGTTTCCGTCTTGTCTGGTTCCACGCGGACCGGCTGAGCCTGCTCTTCGCGCTCGTCTTCGCCATCGTGGCGCTCCTCGGGTTCCTCTACGGGTCGCACCGGATGCGCGCCGGCGAAACGATCGCCGCGCTGCTCTACGCCGGTTCCGCCATCGCCACGGTCCTGGCGGGCGACTGGATCACCTTCTTCGTCTTCTGGGAGGCGATGGCGCTTTCCTCGCTCGCGCTGATCTGGCAGGGAGGCACCGCCGGAGCCCGGCGGGCGGGCATGCGCTATCTCCTCGTCCACGGCGCCGGCGGCGCTCTGCTCTTCGTCGGGATCGCCCTCCATCTCGCCGGCGGGGGTGAGACGTCGCTCGGCGCCCTGGCTTCGGACTCCCCGCCGTTCTGGCTGATCCTCGGCGCGGTGGCGATCAACGCCGCCATCCCGCCGCTCCACGCCTGGCTGACCGACGCCTATCCGGAAGCCTCGACTTCGGGCTCGGTCTTCTTGTCGGCCTTCACCACCAAGACCGCGGTCTACGCTCTCCTCCGACTCTTCCCGGGAACGGAAATCCTGGTGCCGCTCGGCGCCGCAATGGCGCTCTACGGCGTCGTCTTCGCGGTCATCGAGAACGACATCCGCCGGCTCCTCGGGTACCACATCGTGAGCCAGGTCGGCTACATGGTGGCGGCGGTGGGCATCGGCACCCCGCTGGCGCTGAACGGCGCCGCTTCGCACGCGTTCTCCCACATTCTCTACAAGGCGCTCCTGTTCATGGGTGCGGGAGCGGCCATCGAGGCCACCGGGCTCCGCCGCCTGTCCGACCTGGGAGGGGTCTCCCGGCACATGCGCTTCGCGGTGGCGATGTACGCCGTCGGGGCCCTCTCGATCTCCGGCGCCCCGCTCTTCAACGGCTTCATCAGCAAATCCATGATCGTCAGCGCCGCCGCCGAGGAACACCTCCTCTGGACGGAGCTGCTGCTCGTGCTCGCCGCCGTCGGAACCTTCCTTTCCGTCGGCCTGAAGCTGCCCTGGTTCGCGTTCTTCGGGGAACGGCGCGGGGTCGCCGTCCGGCCGCTGCCGACGAACCTGCTCGCCGCCATGGGGATCGGCGGCGCCCTCTGCCTCCTCTACGGGCTCTTCCCGCACCTCCTCTACAGCCGGCTGCCGTACCTCGCGACCTACGCGCCCTACACCCTGGACCACGTGGTCTCGGCGGCCCAGTTGCTCCTCGCCACGGGGTTGGTCTTCTACCTGGCCCGCAGAAAGCTCGCCCCGTCGCCGGGCTTGGCCCTCGATACGGACTGGCTCTACCGGATTCCTCTCGCCCGGATGGTCGCCGCGACGACCCGGGCGCTCGCGGCCGTCGGTCCCGTCGTGCGCACCCTGCGCGGTGAGACGGTGGCGCGGCTCGACAGCGCGGCGCGCCGGCTGGCGGCGCCGGGCGCCCCGCCGCGGCGGCGCGAGAGCTTTGCCTTCCGGGCTTCCATCGGCTGGACGGTCCTGTTCGCGGCGGTGGCGGTGGTGATCACCTGGCTCGTGGTCTGGCTGCGGAACCCCGGATAGGGGCCGGACGTAAACTCGAATCAGTGTTTCGACGACCCTCGTCGCCGAGGGTTCATAGCCCGCTGGCGGCGTTAGCGGCGGCCGCTTGCTAGGCTCCCGGGGCGTCATGCGGCCGGCACGGTGGCTCTGGCCAACCCTCCTGGGGATCGCGGCAGTCCTGCTGATCCTGCGGCCGTGGGCCGGGGAAGCGCCCGCTCCGCCGGAGGCGGCCGATCCGCTCACCGAAGCCGAAGCGCTCTACGAAGAGGCGATCGGGGATCTCGAATCGGCGCTCCGCTCTGCGGACCCCGAGGGATTCGGGGACCTGCACGCGGCGATGGAGCAGGAGCGGCAGGCGCTGGACGCTGCGATCGCCGACAGCCGGCGCCGCGCCGCCGCCGCCCCGGACGACGAAGAAGCCCAGGAAACCCTGTTTGGAAGCCTGCGCCGGAAGCTGGACCTGTTCCACAACACCCTGATGCTCATGCGGGATATGGAACGCGGCGACAGCGAAACGGCCCAGGATCGGATTGATGCCATCTCGGGGCGCGAACGTCCCGATACCGATTGAGGGTGGGCAGCATGGACAATCGGGCCCCTGCGAGGCACGGCGCCGTCGCGACGGCGACCAGGTCAAGGAGTGAACAGTGATGATGGATACCCCGAACGCGGCGCCTCGCGGCCCGGACGGGCGCGAACCTTGGGGACGCGCCGTGCCGGCGACCGCGGTGCTTCTGGCGAGCTCCCAGATAGCGCTGGCGCAGCCCCTGACGGAACGGGTGGAGCACGCGGTGGAGATCCCCCGGAATGCCCGGATCTCGATCATGAACTTCGCCGGACACGTGGAAGTGCACGGCACCGACCCCGGCGAGGACTCGACGCTCCGCGTGATCGGCGTCAAGCGGCTCGAGGCGGAACTCCCGGCGGAAGAAGCCGAACGGATCTTCGAGCAGGTGAACCTGGACCTGCGGCGGCGCGGACGGCGCATCCACATCGGGCCCAACCGGCCGCGCGGCGACCGGCACCGGCCTGCAGAACGGACCTCCGGGGAGCGAAGAGGGCCCCCACCGGTCACGCCACCCGTCACCGAGGTCCGGCCCCCCAGGCGCATCCCCCCCGTGTCGGTGGATCTCGAGGTCTGGCTCCCCGACGGGGCTTCCCTGGAGGTGCGGACGTTCACCGCGCCGATCACGATCGCCGGAATCGGCGCTCCGGACGGCGACTTCCTCCTCCGCAGCGTCAGCGGCCCCATCGAGATCAGGGACCTGGAGGCGGACGATCTCCGGGCGGAGACGGTCAGCGGGAACCTGACCCTCGCCGATGTCCGGGCCCATCGCGGCAGTTTCATGACCCTGACGGCGCCCATCCGGGTGACCGGCGCCCTGCAGCTCGACGGCTGGTACGAGTTCCAGACCCACTCGGGGGCGGTCCTGCTCGGACTCGGATCGCTTGCCGGATTCACGGTCGCAGCCACCACTTACTCGGGGGAAATCCGGAGTGAACTGGAGTTCGAGGCGGAGCGGGACAGCCGCAGCCTCGAGGGCCGCCACGGCTCGGGCGGCCCGCAGATCAGCGTCAGTACCTTCGGCGGCTCCATCCACCTCGCCCCGGAGGCCGCGGCCATCCGAAACGTGGAGCGCTAGTTACTCAAGAACGAAGAGCAGGACGAACAGCCCGGCCAGGGCGTGAGTGACCGGCGAGACCTCCCTGCCTTTCCCCGAAAGCAGGTGGAGGGCCGACCAGGCGATGAAGCCGGCGCCGATCCCGTTGGTGATGCTCGTGGTCAGCGGCATGCCGACGACCACGAAGAACGCGGGGATGGCGTCCACCGGCCGGTCCCAGGGCACCTTCGCGATCTCCGGCATCATGAAGATCCCGATCAGGATCAGGATCGGCGCGGCGACGGGATAGAGGGTGACCCCGTCGGCGAAGGGCACCCCGCCGATGACCGACAGCAGCGGGTGGAAGAACATCGAGGCAAGGAGCAGGCCGGCGGTGGCCAGCGCCGCGAGTCCGGTCCTGCCGCCCGCGGCGACGCCCGCGGCGCTCTCGATGTAGGTGGTGATGGTGGAGGTGCCGAGGAGGCTGCCGGCCATGGTGCCGCCGGCGTCGGAGGCGAAAGCCGCTTCCGCCCGGGGGAGCCGGCCGTCCTTCATCAGCCCGGCGCGGCTCGTGACCCCGAGCAGGGTGCCGACGGTGTCGAACATGTCCACGACCAGCAGCACCACCACCGCGAAGATCCACGTCGGCGCCGCGAAGAGGCCGCCGAAATCCACCGCGAAGAGGGTGGGCAGGATCGAGGGAGGCATCGAAACCACCCCGGTGAACTCGGTGAGGCCGAAGGCCAGGCTCAGGACTCCGGACGCGCCGGCGCCGAGGAGCAGCGCTCCCGGCACCCGCCGGATCACCAGGATGGCGGCGACCGCCAAGCCGACGAGCGCGACCTGGACGGGGCGGGCCCCGATGTCGCCCGGCCCGATGTAGGTGCTCGGGGTAGCGACGAGGAGGCCGGCCCAGCGGAGTCCGATCACCGCGATCATCAGTCCGATCCCGGCCACGATCCCGTGCCGGAGCGGCTCCGGAACCATGTCCATGAGCTTCGAGCGAACCTTGAACAGCGCGCTGGCCAGGAAGAGGGCGCCGGCGATGAAAGTGGCGGCGAGCGCCTGCTGCCAGCTCAGCCCGAACCCTCCCGCCGCCACGGCCCCGCAGAGCGTGAAGGCGAAGAAGAAGTTGAGCCCCATGCCCGGTGCGAGAGCGACCGGCAGCCGCGCGAAGACTCCTGCCGACGCGGTGGCGAGCGCCGCGCCGAGACAGGTGGCCACCATGACTGCGCCGCTGTCCATCCCGGCCGCCCCGAGCACGATGGGGTTCACCAGGACGATGTAGGCGAGGGTCAGCCAGGTGGTGGCCCCGGCGAGCATCTCGCGCCGGGGCGTGCTGCCCCGCGCCTCGATCTCGAAATAACGGTTCAGCCAGTGGAGCACCGCGCCTCCTCCTTCCACCCGGCCCCGACCGGGCGCGCGATGGTACAATGCCGTTTCCCACCGCGAGTTACGCGAATCGGAGCGTCGGCCTGGAGCGCCGGCCCGGAGCGCCGGCCTCTGGCCGGCATCGCGGCCAACGGCCGCGACCACACCTCTATCAGATAGACAGTTTTCGGAGAACCCATGGCCCACAGCAAGTCCGCGAAGAAGCGCGTCCGCCAGAACGAGGAGCAACGCCTTCGCAACCGGCACCACCGGAGCCGTCTGCGCAGCGCGATCAAGAAGCTTCGCGCCGCGGTGTCGGCCGGCGACAAGGATGCGAGCCAGGAGCAGCTTCCGCGCACCATCGCCCTGCTGGACCGGATGGCGGGCCGCCGGGTCATTCACCGGAACGCCGCCGCCCGCACCAAGTCCCGCCTCTCCCGCCTGGTCGCCAAGTAGGCACCGCCGGCCTGGAACGCCGGCTTTAGCCGGCACGCGCGGCGCCCCCCCCACCGGGAGAACTGGCGCGCCGCGCACGTCGTAACTCCACCCACCCCTACGGCGGGGCCGCCCGTCCCCGCGCGCATACGATTCCACCCATGCGCGCAATCCTCCACCTCGGCGCCGGCCTCCTCCTCGCTGCACTCGCCTTGGCGGGCTGCGCCACGGGCGAACGGGAGGAGACCGCCGAGGAGCCGGCGGCCTCGGAGACGGGGACAGTGGATCCCTTCCCGGCCGAGCCCCCCGACGGACCGATGCCGGAGATCGGACCGGCGCCCGTGGACTACGTCCCGACGGCCACCGGGGTGCCCGCCACCGACATCTGGCTGGGGAGCCTGGTCCGCGCCGGCGGCGGACTCTCGATCTCCGGCCTGGAGCAGGCGACCGATCGCGACGGCTACGACAACCAGCCCAGCTTCCTCCTCGACGGCTCGGCCATCCTCTTCACGGCGGTGCTGGACCGGCGCCAGACCGAGACCATGCGCCTTGAGGTCACCGCCGGAGCGGAGTCGGCCGCGGATCTGGCCGAACAGCGAACCCACACCGAGGCGAGCGAGTTCTCACCGCTCCAGATCCCCGGACAGGAGGCCTTCTCCGCGATCCACGAGCTCCGCGGCAAGCAGTACCTGTGGCGCTACGACCTTTCCGGCGAACCGGTGGGGCCGATCTTCGCCACCGCCGAACCGGTGGGGTACTTCGCGTGGGCGAACGAACACGTCGTCGCGATGTTCATCCTGGGCGATCCGGCGACCCTCCAGGTCGGGGATGCGCTCAGCGGGGAGATCCGGATCGTCGCCGAGAACCCGGGCCGGTCGATCCACCGGATTCCGGGGACCGAGGAGATCTCCTTCGTGCGCAAGGTCTCGGACGGGGAGTGGTGGCTCGAACGCCTCGACCCGGTCGCGGGAACTGCGGTACGCATCACCCGGACGCTGCCGGGCCGCGAGGACTACGCGTGGACCCCCGAAGGCGAGATCCTGATGGGTGATGGCGCGCGCCTGTTCTCCTGGTCGGAGGACTCGGACTGGACCGAGATCGCCGACCTCTCGGACCTCGGTGTCGAGGGCATCACCCGTCTCGCCGTGAGCCCGGACGGCGCCCGCATCGCGATCGTCGCCAACCGCCCGGGCGGCTGAGTCGCGTAACGGCTTGGAACGCCGGCCGGTTCTCGCGGTAGCGGCCTCCAGACCGGCACGCGCGGCGCCCCCCCACCGGGAGAACTGGCGCGCCGCGCACGTC
>VXWI01000031.1:0-9567 GCA_009835985.1 Acidobacteriota bacterium
ACCCCGACCCGGCCATGCCCCCGGGCGCCGGCTCCAGGAACCGGCTCCGGCTGACATCGAGGCAGTCGGGGCGCCCGTGACCGTAGTAGTCGTTGCGGCCGACGTCGATGAACGTCTCTCCACCGCGCGGTTCCCGCTCCACCCCCGCAAACATCAGGTCGTTCTCCACGTCGTTCACGTGGGAACCCTCGACATAGTTCGGCGAACAGCTCGCCACCGCTCCGAAGACATGGAACAGCTCGTGGACCATCACCACCTCGAAGGTGGAGACCGTCTGCTCGTCGATGCCGAGCTCCCCTTCGCTGCACGAGAGGTAGACCGCTCCGCCCCCACCGAACAGTGGAGCGCTGCCGCAGACTCCCGCAACCCGGCCCTCGTAGTAGACGGCAAGGATCTTGTCACCGGTGATTCCCAGGGAACGCGCCGCGCGGAGGATCTCGCTGACCGTGCCGCCCGCCGTGCCGTCACCCTCTTGGTGGGTGAACGGGAGGCGCAGGAAGGAAACGTCCGGCCGTCCCTGGTAGGTGTCGAGGCGGAGCGTTTGCCCGATCTCTTCCGCGAGCCAGTTCTGGATGCCCGCGACGGACCGTTCGATTTCCCCGAAGCGGTCGCGATTCCGGTCTTCCCAGTCGCTCGGGACCGCGTAGACGAAGTGCACCTGGGGTCCCCCGATGTCGTCCGGGCGGTCCCTCGTGCTCCGCGGGTTCGGATCCTCCACCATGAACTCCAACTCCACGGAGAACCCCTCGAAAGCACCGGCCACCACCGCGGCGCCGACGCCGACGCCTTCGGCAAAGCCGTCTTCATCGATCGCGACCACGTCCGGGTCCGAGGAAGTCCATTCTGCATTCACGGTGCCGGTGGTTCCGTCGTCGTAGTTGCCGTAAGCGATCAACGGCCCGACACGCTGTCCCACGCGGATGTCGGTGCGGGGAGCGAACGGTTCGAGGCCCGTCAGCGTCCGCGGCGGCCGCGGGGGCGTCGGCGGAGGGGAGCTTGGCGAGACACCCCCGCCGCAGGCGGCGAAGACGGCGAAGAGCGGGAGGCCGAGGACGAGGCGCTTCACGGGTTCAGGTTACCGCGATGCCCACGAGCCCGCGCTCGTCCACCCGGACGCCCGGGACGAGTCCCCGAATACACTCGCCGCTGCTACCGAGAGGACGGCCCACCATCCCACAGTCGGTTCCGGAAACCCCCGCGACCAACGCCGCCGGCATCCTCCTGGCCGCCGGCGAGTCGAGGCGGATGCGCCGCCTCAAGGCCCTCCTGCCCCATCCGGATGGCTCCGGCCGCACGCTGGTCCGCGCCGCCGCGGAAACCCTGCTGGCCGCCGGGCTCTCCCCCCTGATCGTGGTGCTCGGCCACGCCCGCCGCGAGATCGCTCCCGAGCTCCAGGGACTCGCGGTGCGCCCCGTCCCCAACCCCGCCTACCAGCGGGGCATGCTCTCCTCCCTCCAGGCCGGGATTCGGGCTCTCGCGGCTGAGCGGCAGATCTTCTGGGCCGTCGTGGCCCCGCTGGACCAGCCCTTCCTCTCCGCCGGCCTCATCGAGAGGCTCGTCGCCACCGCAACCGAGCCACCGCGCCCCCCCGCCGCCGTCGTTCCGGCCAGCCCGGCGATGCAACGAAGGGAGACCTGGGGCCTCCCGGTGGTGCTCCGCCGGCGCCTCTTCCCGGAGGTGCTGGAGCTGTCGGGAACGTCGCCAGCCGACGGGGCGGGACGGGACCGGGGGGCCGGGCGTGTCCTCGCGCGGCATCGCCCGGAACTGGTGGTCGTCCCCGCCAGCGAGCGGGAACTCCTCGACCTCGACGACTGGGCGAGCTACGAACGGGCGCGGCACTCGCCGGGGGCTGCGGGCGGATGACCCTTCCCCTGTCCCATTCCGCCGCCCTGCTGCTCAGCTTCGGCTCGGTCGGGGCGCTGCTGGTGGTGACGGAACTCCTCCGCCGCGCCGGCAAGGTTTCTCCGGACACGGCCCGCAAGGTCGTCCACGTGGGCGTGGGCCTGTGGGTGGTCCCCACGGTGTTGGTCTTCGCCGACTGGCGGGTAGCGGTCGTGCCGCCGCTCACCTTCCTGGTGCTGAACTTCCTGATCCACCGGTTCCGGCTGTCCCCGCTCGACGCCGATCCGGCGAACCTGGGGACCGTCTTCTTCCCCTTCTCGTTCGCGGCGCTCCTCGCCGTCTTCTTCCGACCGGGGGAGCCCGGAGACCAGGCATTCCTCGCGGTGGCCGGGCTGTTGACGATGGCGCTCGGCGACGCCGCCGCCGCGGAGTTCGGGAAACGCTACGGGACCCGCCGCTACACCATCCTCGGCCACTCGCGGACCATGGAGGGGAGCATGGCGATGTTCCTGGTCACGGGCGCGGTGATCGCGGTCGTGCTGAACACCATGGCCGGTTTCGGCTGGCACGCGGCGGTGGCGTTCGGCCTCGTGACCGGGACGGCGGCCGCCGGAATCGAGGCGGTATGTCCCTTCGGGAGCGACAACCTGTTCGTGCCGCTCGGCACCGCGGGAATCCTCTGGGCCCTCGTGGAAGTGAGCGGGGCGGCCCTCGGCGTGGGATGAGGGAGAGGGGGCCGATGCGCGGTTCTAGTGCCGTCCCAACCGGCCGGCGTCATGTCGACGGAGGCGCCGCCTGGACATCGGGGTCCTTCCCGCCGCCCGCCTGCGGCGGGCTGTGCCGGCTGAAGCCGGCGTTCCCGGCGGTATGTCCCTTCGGGAGCGACAACCTGTTCGTGCCGCTCGGCACCGCGGGAATCCTCTGGGCCCTCGTGGAAGTGAGCGGGGCGGCACTGGGACTCGGGTAAGGTCTCCCGCCGCTGAACCGCGCCATGTCCATCATTTCCCGCGACAAGGGGCGCGCGCTTGGGACCGAGGCCGCCCGGGTGACCTGGCGTTCCCTGCAGGTCGCCGCTGCCATCGCGATCGTGGTCGTCCCTTTTGGGTACGCCGTTACCGGAGCGAATGCCGATGTCTGGGCTTGCCCCAGTTGATCGGACCAGTAGGAGTGCCGGTTCATTCCGGCCCTCGTAGTTGTTGTTCGAAGTCTACGGGCGAGAGGTAGCCGAGCGCCGAGTGTCGCCGGTGGGGGTTGTACCAAGCCTCGATGAAGTCGAAGACGGCGTCCCCGGCAGTCTTCGGGTTGGCGAAGCGGGTCCGTTCGATGACCTCGCATTCCAGGGTGGCGAAGAAGGACTCCGCCATGGCGTTGTCGTAGCAGTCTCCGACCGAACCCATGGAGGGCCGAACCCCGGCGGCCCGGCAGCGCTGGCCGAAGGCCACCGAGGTGTATTGGCTCCCCTGGTCCGAGTGGTGGATCACCGTTCCGGGTCGCCGCTGCTCGAGCGCCATGTCCAACGCCGCCAGCACCAGGGTGGCCCGCGCCTGCAACGCCATGGACCAGCCCACCACCCGGCGGCTGCAGGCGTCCAGCACCACCGCCAGGTGCAACGCCTGCGTCCGCGTCGGGATGTAGGTGATGTCGGCGACCCAGAGCTGGTCCAGCGCGGTGGCCTCGAAGTTCCGGTCCACCAGGTCCGGCGCCGGCCGGGCCGCGCCGTCGGAGACGGTGGTCCGCACCCGGCGTCGGCGACTGATCCCCCGGATCCCCGACGCCCGCATCAGCCGGGCCACCCGCTTGCGGCTCGTCCGGATCCCGCGCGCCGCGAGCTCCGCCCGGATCCGCGGCGCCCCGTAGGTGCCGCGACTCGCCGTGTGCACCGCCGCGATCTCCACCTGCAGCCGCTCGTCGGCCGCGGCCCGCCGGCCAGGGCCGCGGCCCCGCCAGGCGTAATACCCACTGCGGGACACATGCAGCAGGCCCGCCATCGCCCGCACGCTCATCTCGGCCTGGCTCGCATGCATCAGTCGGTACCTCCCGACGACGTCTCCCGAGCGAACCAGGCCGCAGCTTTTTTTAGGAACGCGTTCTCCCGCTTCAGCCGACGGTTCTCACGCTCCAACTGCTTCAGCTCCTCCCGCTCCTGTCGGGTCCAGCCGTCGTCCCCGCGACCCTCGGCCGCATCCGCCTCCCGAACCCAGCGCCGGATCGCCCGGGGGCTCGCCTCGTATTCCTCGGCGATGTCCTCGGCGCTGCGCCCCGAGCGCACCAGCGCAATCAGGCGCCTCCGATACTCCTTCGTGTAACGGCGTCCATGGCTCGCCACATCAGACCTCCTCTGTGCCACCGGCACTATGAGTGGTCCGATTTAGCGGGGCAACTCCAGTCCTGATGGGCGCGCTCGCCGGCCTGACCGTCGGGATCGGCCTCAACCTGCGGATGGGTCGGCGGAACGGTCGGTCCATCGGCATCCTGATCGGCTCTGCCGTGGGAGTGGCGACCGCGCTGATCGCCGGTCTCGTTCCGGGAAATCCCTGGGGGGCGCTGGTGCCCCCGGTACTGGCGCTCAGCATCGGCCTGACCGACGGGCTCGGCGAGACGCGCATCCGAGGCTACCGGGAAGCGCTTGCGGAATCGGCCCTCCTGTCGGGCCTCCTCGGTGCCGGACTGCTGTTCGTGCGCGACGGGCTCGGCGGTGTCCTGGGATGCGCGTTCATGATCGCGCCGAACGCGCTTTACGTCGGGTTCTTCAACCGAGACCGTGAGGGAAAGCGGTACTCGCGTCCGCCCCTCGCACTCGTAGCCGCCCTCCCAGTCCTGTTGGCGCTCCTTACCTGGCTGGTGATGAACGAGAGAACGCCGCTCCGCTCCGTCGATGTGAGCCTGATTTCCGCCTTTGTCGGAATGGTGGTTGTCCCGATTCCGATATTCCTGGCCGCCCGGACGTTCGCGATCTGGGTCCAGCCGCGGCTGCGCCTCTACGTCCAGCTCGCCGACTACCTGCGGGTGATGTGGGTCCCCATCGGCGGCTTCGCCGTCGGCTACCTCGCGATCATCGTGATCTTCGCCGGGTTTTTCGGAATGCTCGAACGCTTCCTTCCGGGTTCGTTCAGCGGCGCCGCGGAGGCGGGCGTTCTGGACTGGACCGCCTTCTCCTTTTATTCGGCAATCGCCGACCCCAGCTCGCTGATCCGGGCGGATTCCGGGTTCGCCCGGTTCCTGGTCGGGACCCAACTCGTGTTCTCCATCGGCTGGGCGCTCGTCGTGTTCGCCGCGGTGATGTCGGCCATCCAGCCGCAACTGGACGCGATCTCCCGCCGCCGCGCCAAGAACGGCGAGTGAGTTCCTAAATGCCGAGCGAGCGCGCGATCAGCGAAAGGACGGTTCCGGCTTCGTCTTCGGTGAGTGACAGGTTCGGCCGCACCCGCACCGAGCGCCGGCCGCAGCCCAGGATCAGCAACCGGTTCTCGTAGGCGCGGGCCAGGAAGGCGTCCCGCTCCGCCGTGTCGGGAAGGTCGAACGCGCACATGAGCCCCCGCCCGCGGACGGAGGTCATTCGGCCGCCGGCATCCCGGGCCAGGTCGTGGAGCCCGTCGAGAATCACCCGGCCCACCCGCGCCGCGTTCCCGACCAGGTCCTCATCCTCGAAGATCTCGAGGTAGCGGCCGCAGCGGACCATGTCCACCAGGTTGCCCCCGAAGGTGGAGTTGATCCGGGAGGGGAGCTGGAAGACGTTGTCGTCCACCTCGTCCACCCGGCGGCTGGCGAGAATGCCGCACACCTGGGTCTTCTTGCCGAAGACCAGCACGTCCGGCTCCACCCCGAAGTGCTGGTGGCACCACATACGGCCGGTCATCCCCATCCCGGTCTGCACCTCGTCGAAGATGAGCAGGAACTCGTGCTCGTCGGCGAGCCGGCGCAGTTCGCGCAGGAACTCGCCCCGGAAGTGGAGGTCGCCCCCCTCGCCCTGGATGGGCTCGATGATGAGGCCGGCGATGTCGTCGGGGTTCGAGGCCACCGCCGCCTCGATCGCGGCGATCGCCCGCGCCTCGGCGGCCTCCGTCTCGGCGAGGTGCTCCACCTCGGGAAACCGGATGTAGGGGTTCTCGATGCGCGGCCAGTCGAACTTGGGAAAGTAGGCCACCTTCATCGGTTCGGTGTTGGTGATGGACAGCGTGTAGCCGCTGCGCCCGTGGAAGGCCTGCCGGAAGTGGATGATCTGGCCGCCCCGCTCGCCCTTCCCCGCACCGAGGTTCTTCCGGACCTTCCAGTCGAACGCGGTCTTGAGTGCGTTCCCGACCGCTACCGCGCCGCCCGCGATGAAGAACGTATGCGGCAGGCTCCTGGGGATGGCGATCCGGGAGAACGTGTCCACGAACCGCGCCATCTCGGCCGTGTAGAAGTCGGAGTTCGACGGGTTGTGGACCGCCACCCGGCCGAGCCGCTCGACGAAGGCCGGTTCGGTGACCCCGGGGTGGTTGTGGCCGACGGGGTTCGTCGCGAAGTAGGAAAAACAGTCCAGGAACTCGCGTCCGGTGCGGGCGCAGCGGATCCAGGCGCCGTGGCTCCCGCCGAGGTCGAGGACGAGATCGAGCCCGTCCGTGATGAGGTGCCGGCGGAGCAGGTCGTGGACTTCCGCGGGACGCGGCCCTCGGGAGACGGCAGCGGGAACCGGACTGACGGCCATCCCGGGAAGCGTACCAAGCGCGCGGGCCGGCCGGAGCCGCAGCCTGTGGGGGAAGTGACGTGAGCACCGAGAACGGCGAGGCGCCCGGCTGACAAGGCGCGTGAGGGAGGAATGCCGGGTGCATCCCGACCGAAACGCAACGATGAGGCCCGCAGAGCGGCCCGGTTCAGACGGGATGCATCGCAGTTCGAATGCCGCGTCACTTTCTCTACAGGCTGCTTGGGGAGAACCCGTAGACTCCGGCGGATGAAGCGCATCGTCGGCGGGCCGTTCCTCGCCGCCGGTTTGCTCTTCGCGGGCTTTCCGGCAGTCGCGGCCTACAGCGAGGAGGCGCCGCTCGTCGTCGAAGTACGGGTCTTCGAGGTCCGGCGCCTGAACTCGGACTTCTCGCCGATCGAGGACCTGTCGTTCCTGGTGGACACCGACGGAACTTCGGTTCAGGTCTCGGAGTGGCTCGCCACCCTCGCCCGGCGCGTTCCGGATGCCTACTTCGCGCAGCTTCTGACGTTGGGTCCGACCGCGGCGGAGTCCGAAGCGCAGTGGCAAATCACCCGACGAGACGCCAGGCGCGCCATCCGGCTCCGCATGGGCTTCGCCCGGCCCGAGCCTCCTGCTCCGGAGAGCGGAGAGTCGAAACGCCGCTTCCGACTCGACTTCGACCTGCTCCGCATGGGGACCACGGCACAGCGCATACGGGTGGAAGGTCCGGTCGAAACGGACATGACCCGGATGGTGAGCGGCCGCGACTTCGAACTCCCACTGAGCCGGTACCTGTCGTGGTTCAGGGATCCGAGCGACCTCGAGGCCCGCGGAGAGCTCTACGAGAAGATCCGGGACCGCAACATCTACCTGGCGCTCGGGATCACCTTCCGGAGAGCCGAAGCGCCCGAGCTCCCCGTTCGGCTACGTCCTCCACCGGATCCGCAGCTCGCCGAACTCCGGTCGCCGCTCCTCGGGAAAGCGGAAGGAATCCTGCGCCTGCGCGTCCATCTGGACGAGGTGGGAGTGGTGAATCACACCGAGGTGCTGGAGACCACTCTCCCCGAGGTCACGCCCCGGGTCCTCGGCATCGTGTTCGGCTGGCAGTTCCCCCAGGCCGCGGGCCGACAGGGCCGGCTGTTCTTCCCGGTCCGGACCGTGGTTGCCGTTCCGTCGAACTGAGCCCGTCCCGGGGCGGGGGTGACTTCGGGGGTCCGCTTGCCGACCGGGCGGAGGGTCTGGTACAAGGGTTCGTTCCCCTCAGTTCTGAACAGCCTGCCAAAGGAGAAACATCCATGACTTCCCTTACGCGTTGTATCTGTAGACGGGCTGCGCTGGGCGCGGCCCTCCTCGCTCTCGCAGCCCCCCTTGCCCTCGCCCAGTCGGGCGGCCTCGGCACCGTCCACTTCCCGAACTCCGGCAACGAGGCGGCCCAAAAGGACTTCCTCGACGGCGTCCGCCTCCTCCACAGCTTCGAGTGGGAGGACGCCGCCGAGGCCTTCCAGCGCGCCCAGGCAGCCGATCCGGACTTCGCGCTCGCCTACTGGGGCGAAGCGCTCAGCCATTCCGGCGGTCACCACTATCCGCCGGGGCAGGACATGTCGAAGGCCCGGGACGCGCTGCTGAAGCTCGCCAAGACGCGCGCGGAGCGCGTCGCGAAAGCTCCCACCGACCGCGAGAAGCAATACCTCGAATCGGTCCACATCCTCTACGGACCCGGCGACGTCCTGGAACGGAGCGAGGGTTACGAGCAGGCGCTGGCCAAGCTCTCGGCCGAGTATCCCGACGATCTCGAGGCCGCCGCGTTCCACTCGCTGGCCCTGATGCGCACCAAGGTCCGGGGCGCGGAGAGCCTGCGGGTGGACATGCGGGCGGGCGCCATCGCCCAGCGGGTGTTCCGCGAGAACCCCGACCATCCGGGCGCGGCCCACTACGTGATCCACGCCTTCGACAACCCGGTGCAGGCGCCGGTGGCGCTCTACGCCGCCGAGAAGTACGCGGACATCGCCCCGGCCGCGGTCCACGCGCTCCACATGCCGTCGCACATCTTCCTGCAGCACGGAATGTGGGACCAGGTGCGCAGCCTCAACGACCGCTCCTACCAGGCGTCGATCGACCGCGCGGAGCGGAAGGGACTCTCGCCGGCGCGCTACTCGTACCACGCCCTCTACTGGCTCCTCTACGCCTACCTGCAGGAGGGCCGCTACGAAGAGGGCCAGAAACTGCTCGACGAGTTCGAGGAGCTCACCCAGCGCGACGAGATGACGTCCGGGATGAAGGAAACCTGGATGCGCATGGACGCGCTCAACACCGTGGAGACCCGCCGCTGGAAGCCCCAGCCGGTGGATGACCTGGTGGCGCAGCTCGACAGCGATGAACCCACGGTCGGCCACCGCACCGCCGGCGCGATGCTTTACGCGCGTGGAGCGAGCGCCGCCGGGACCGGCGACGTGGACACCGCGATGAAGGCGCACGAGGGACTCAAGAAGATCCACGAGATGCTCGCCAGCGACGAGAATCCCCGCGGCGCCGAGCAGGCGCAGGTGATGGCGTACGAGATGGCGGGCCTCATCGCCAAGGCAAAGGACGACAAGGAAGGCGCGATCGAAGCGTTCCGCAAGGCGGTGATGGTGGCGGAGGCCATGGAGCCTCCCTCCGGCCCTCCGGGCGAGTCGCCGATCGACGCGCCCATCCAGCCTGCCCACGAACTGCTCGGCGAGATGCTCCTCGATACCGGCGCCGCCGAGGAAGCGCTCCAGGTCTTCGAGACCTCGCTCGAGCGGACCGCCAAGCGGCCCTATTCGCTCCACGGCGCGGCGCAGGCAGCCATCGCGACCGGGGATGAGGACACGGCCGAACGCTACTACCAGCAGCTGCTCGCGACCCCGGAGCGAGGCCCGGATCTTCCGGGGCTGTCCGACGCGGAAGCCCTGGTTGGCGACACCACGACCGAACAGAACTAGGTCGGTTTACCAGGAGGGGGGGGGCCCCCCCCCCCCCCCCCCCCCTCCCCCCCCCCGTGGGCGATAAAAACAACCCCCCCGCGGCCCGCACACACC
>VXWI01000031.1:9577-15725 GCA_009835985.1 Acidobacteriota bacterium
GGGGGGGGCCCGCCGGGCCGCCCGGGGGGGCCCCCCCCCCCACCCACCCGAACATGGGGGTTTACCCTGGGGGGGGGGGCCCCCCCGGGGGCCGCCCCTTTTGCTGCCCGCTGGGCAGTTACTCGTCTCCGCCCAGGAGCCCCGATCGCAGCAGGTAGTAGAGCAGGGTCACGACGCCGGTGAGCGCCGCGGCCACGTAAGTCATCGCCGCGGCGGCCAGGACCCTGGAAACCCCCCGCCGTTCGTCGGGAGTGATCAAACCGGTGTCCCAGACGAGCGCCTTGGCGCGCCGCGAGGCGTTGAGCTCGACCGGGAGCGTCACCACCTGGAAGAGCACCACCAGCGAGAAGAGCGCGATGCCGAGCTGCACGAGCCCGAAGGCGCCCAGCAGGAAGCCGCCAAGCAGCAGCATCCAGGAGGCGCTCGAGGCGAAGCTCGCCGGCCGGGCGAGCACCTGACGGAACATCAGGGGCTGGTAGCCGCTATGGTGCTGCAGGGCGTGCCCCACCTCGTGGGCGGCCACCGCCACCGCCCCGACCGTCCGCCCGGCGTACACCTCGGGCGAAAGCCGCAGCACGCGGACCCGCGGGTCATAGTGGTCGGAGAGCGCCCCCGGATGCTGCTCCACGGGGATGTGGATTCCCTGCCGGCGAAGCAGCATCTCGGCGGTCTCCCGGCCGCTGCGCCCGCTGGAAACCGGCACCCGGTTGTAGCGGGCGAAGGTGCGCTTGACCTTGAAGGTCGCCCACAGCGAGAGGCCGAAGGCCGGCGCCAGCATGATGAAGTAGAGGGGATCGAAGAAGAACATGAAGGGTCAACAGCCGGTTGGTCGGACTCCGCGAGAGAATGAACAGCTATGCCCGTAACACTAGACGCCAACGAGGGGTCTCCCAATCAGTCGCCCCCAGCCGAACCCCCGGCCGAGGCCTCACTCGGCATCAACGCCGGGCGCCTCCGCGACTCGCTCATCGCGCTGTCCCGCTTCGGAGCGCATCCCGGCGGCGGCGCGCACCGGTTTGCCTTTTCGAAGGAAGAGCTCGCGGCCCGGGCCTGGATCACGGGCGAGATGGAAAGCGCCGGACTCAAGGTGCGCACCGATCCCGCCGGCAACCTCTTCGGCCGCCGCGAGGGGAAGGAGTCCCTGCCCGCCATCCTGTTCGGTTCCCACCTCGACACCGTCCCCCAGGGCGGCCACTACGACGGCACCCTCGGCGTCCTCGGAGCGCTCGAGGTGCTGCGGGCGCTCGGCGAGCAACGCATCGAGACCCGCCATCCGCTGGAAATGGTCGTCTGGTGCGACGAGGAGGGCGCCCATTTCGGCAACGGCCTCTTCGGGAGCCGGGCGGCGACCGGGGCCGTCCACGACGGCGAGCTGGACCGGTTGGGCGAGGACGGGCTCAGCCTCCACGAATGGATCGAGCGTTACGGACTCGACCCCAAGGCACTGGAGCGCGCCGTCCTCGACCCGCGAAGGGTCCGGGCCGTCTTCGAGCTCCACATCGAGCAGGGTGGGAACCTGGAACGGGAGGGCTGCAAGATCGCGGTGGTGGAGGGCATCGTCGGGATCCACCGTTTCGAAGTGAACGTCGGCGGATTCCAGAACCACGCCGGCACCACCCCGATGGCCGAACGGAAGGACGCCATGCTGACGGCGGCGCACCTGATCGTCGCGGTCCATCAGGAGATCCGGGCACTGCCGGGCGACCAGGTCGGAAACGTCGGCCAACTTGCCGTGTCGCCCGACGCCGCCAACGTGGTACCGGGCGCCGTCCGGTTCCCGATCGAGCTGCGGGATCTGAAGGACGAGGTGGTGGACGACATCATCGAACGGATCGGCGCGCGTGGAGACCGGCTGGCGGCGGAAACGGACTGCACCGTGCGAGTCCACCGCACGCTCCGCGAGCCGCCCGCCGGCATGGACCCCGGGCTGCGGGCGCTCCTCTACAAGCTCGCGCGGGAGGCGGGACACGAGCCGCTGTCGCTCCCGAGCCGCGCCGGCCACGACGCCCAGAACACCGCCCGCCACGGCATCCCCACGGCGATGATCTTCGTCCCCAGCCGGGCCGGGATCAGCCACAACCCCGACGAGTGGACGTCGTGGGAAGACTGCGCCCGCGGCGTGGACCTCCTCCGCCGCGCGGTCCTCGCGGTAGACACCGCCTAGGGTTCGGAGCGCCGGCCTCCGGCCGGCATCGCGGCCGCAGGCCGCGAAACAGACATCGTTGGTACCCCGCACGGCGCAGCACCGGCGGGATCGCGCAACGCCAGTTGTCGGTGCGGATTGCGTTGCGCCGTCGCCGGCTGGGCTCACGCCCTCCGACTCCGCGGCGGCGTGCGTTTCGCCTCCCTACGGTCGGCGATGCCGGCCGGAGGCCGGCGCTCCGAGGCCGTCGCCACTGTCGCGATCAGCGACGCGCCGTTCGTCCGCGGTACGTAGTCTCGCGGCGCTCCGAGCCGCCTACGACTTCAGGAACACCTCGCGGCCCAGCGCGCTCGACTCCTGGATGGCCTTCACCACCCGCAGCGACCGGAGCGCCTCCTCGCCGGTGAGCACCGGGTCCCGCCCCTCCCGCACCGCGTCGGCCATGTCCTGGAGCTGCACCCGGTGCCGCGTCTGCGGGTAGGCCCAAGGGTCGTCCGTATCCACCCAGTCGTTGGTCTCCGGCAACCCCTCCGGCCCCGGCGCGCCTTCCACGTCCCAGGCCAGAAAGTGGTCGTACTGGGCGTTCGCGATCACGGTACCGCGCTCGCCGTGGATCTCGAGCCGCGAGCGGAGGGCCGGGCGGATCGCGGTGGTGCTCTCCACCACCCCCATGGCGCCGTTCTCGAACCGGAGCAGCGCGGTGGCGAGATCCTCCACTTCGATGTTGTGGCGGCGGGTGGCGGTCCGGCCGATTACGGAGGCGACGGGTCCCACTAGGTGCTGCAGCAGGTCGATGATGTGGATGGACTGGGTCATCAGGCAGCCGCCGCCCTCGAGCGCGGCGGTGCCACGCCACGCCGCCTTCCGGTAGTAGGCCGGGGACCGGCTGGCCTTGTCGAAGGCGTCCGCCAGCCAGATCTCGCCCAGCCCGCCGGTGCCCAGCAGTTCGCGGAGCGCGTCCGCGACCCGGCCGAAGCGCATCTGGAAGATGACCCCGAGCCGCACGCCGCGCTTCCGGCAGTGCTCCACCATCCGCTCGCCAGCTTCGACAGTGGCCTCGAGGGGCTTTTCGACCAGAACGTGGCGGCCGGCGTCCGCCGCCGCGAGGGTCATCTCGGCGTGGAGGCCGGTCGGCGTCGTGATGATCACCACCTCCACTTCAGGATCGGCGATCAGCTCCCGGTAGTCCGTGTGGGCGCGCGGGTTCCCGTGCTCAGCGGCAAACGCGTGCACCCGCTCCGGGTCACGCGAAGCGACCGCGGCCAGGAACCCGCCCTCGACGAACTCCAGCTCGCGGGCGCTGAAGCCGCCCGCCATCCCGGTCCCGATCAGGCCGAACCCGACCGGCCTCTGCTCCACAGAGTCCTCCCTAGCGCTGGAGTTCGAGGACGATGACCTCCATGGGATCCTCGCCCCGGTTCACGTCGCCGTGCAGCTCGCCGGGAGGGTCGGCGTCCAGCCAATAGGCCTTCCCGCTTTCCCAGTGCATGGCCTTCTCGTCCCCTGCCTCGGTCACCACGTGCAGGGTGCCGCCGCGGATGGCGACGATGGCCCGGCCGTTCTCGTGGCGGTGCATGGCGAGCGGCTGGTTCGGATAGATGAAGGTCTTCCAGACCTTCAGGTGTTCGTTCTCGAACTGCGGCTCCCGCCGGGTGCGCGCCTCCTGGCCGCCCGCGAACCGGGAACCCGAGACGAAGCCGACCAGCGCACCGAGGGAAAGGACGAGCAGCAGACGCATCATGGAAATTCCTCCTTCGCGCACCATTAGGCTATTCGCATCATGGCTGAGGCTCCAAGAAGAACACCCTTCGCGATCCCGGCGCTGGCCGCCATCCTCTTCAGCCTGGCGGGGTGCGGCGGAACCAGTGACATCACGCTGCCCTCGGAAGAGCCGCGAACGCCCTACCGGCTGGCGACCTATCGCGCGTCCGACGCCGGCGACGGCTCGCCTCGCCCGGCCATCGTCATCGGAGAGACGATCCTGGACCTCGCCGCGACCGACGCGCTCTTCGCCACCGAGATCAGCGCCCAACCCTACGGTTTCCCTGCCGGCCTGATCGAGATCATCGCCGCGGGCGAGCGCGCGCAGCGCCGGCTGAACCAGCTCGCCAACCACTTCGCGGGCCGCGAAGACGGTTTCCGGTTCCGCATCGAGCCCCACCGCCTGACCGCGCCGCTCCTCTACCCCGCGCACCTGCTGGCGGCGGCGGCCAACTACCGCTCCCACGCCGCCGAGATGGACGTGGAGCAGGACGTGGATCCGGACCGGGACGCGCCCTACCTCTTCGCCAAGTCTCCCCGCTCCGGCATCATCGGGCCGGGAGAGCCCTACCGGATCCCGCCCGGCCGTGACCGCATCGACTGGGAGGGCGAGCTCGGGGTGGTCATCGGGAAGACCGCCCTCCGGGTGCCGCTGGAGGAAGCGCTCGACCACGTGTTCGGCTACACGGTCGTCTTCGACGTCAGCGACCGCGGCGGCCGGTATCGCGAAAACCCCATGCTCCCGGGCCCTGACTGGTTCTCCGGAAAGAGCGGCGACCGCGCCGCCCCGATGGGGCCGTATGTCACGCCGGCCGCCTTCCTGCCCGATCCGCAGGCGCTGCGCCTCACCACCCGGATCGACGACCGGGTCGTCCAGGACGACACCACGGCCGCCATGATCTATTCGGTCGCGCACCTCGTCGCCTACGCGAGCCAGATCATGACCCTCCATCCCGGAGACGTGATCGCCACCGGCACCCCGGACGGAGTCGGCTCGGCGCGGGAGCCGCCCGAGTTCCTGAGCCCCGGCCAGACGGTCCACATCGAGATCGAAGGCATCGGGACGCTCTCCACGCCGATCGAAGCAGGCACCGGGTCATGAGGCGCGGGGGGACCTGCGCGACGATCCTGGCGCTCCTCGCCGTCGTGGCCCCGGCGGACGGTTACCGCCTGCGCAGCCGCACGACGTGGACCCCGTCGTCCGCCGACGCGATCCGCTGGGATGAATCCGATTTCCCGCTCCGCTTCCGGATGCTCGAAAACGACAACATCCCAATCGGCGTGGAACTCGACCAGGAAGGTTGGGCCGACCTCGTGAGAGGCAGCCTCGTCCACTGGACGGACATCCCCACCGCCCGGATCCAAATCGTTCTGGAGAAGGAGGGGGTCGCGATTCCGGAAGCCGATCAGGACGACGGGATCAACACTATCGGCTTCTCCTCATACGAAGGATTCGTGGATCACTGGGGCACTGCATTCGCCGCCTGGCGTTGGGACGGAGACGAACTGGTGGGGTGCGACATCGAGGTCAATCCGGACTTCGTGAAGAACTGGTCTCCCCAGGATCCCTACCGCCTTCTGGAGATCGTCGCGGTTCACGAGATGGGCCACTGCCTGGGCCTCGCGCACACCGAACCGCATCCCATGCCGCTCTGGACGACCTTGCCGGTCGGCGCCGACCAGGCCTTCTTCCCGGATCCGGTGATGTCCTACTCCAACTCCTACGGGCTGGCCCTGCCGGAGGACGACACGGTCCCGGTCTCGCTGCTCTACCCGGCGCCCGGGTTCCTCGAGTCGCGCGGAACGGTGGGGGGAAGCGTGATCCTCGAGGATCGTCCCGCGGCATTCGCGTACGTGCAGGCGATGCGGCCGGGTGAGGCCGGCGGTACCACCCGCCCCGGGCCCGGAACCTTCGCCGATGAGAACGGTGAGTTCCTTCTGGAGGGACTGGCGCCGGGCAACTGGATGCTATGGGCTCATCCCATCCTCGTCACCCGTCGGAACGCCCACGGAATGACGGAACTGGCCGACGAGGCCGGCGTCTCGGGTTTCCGCGACCAACTGCGGTGGGTGCGGGTCGAAGCGGGAGAGGTGGTCCGCGACGTGGAGATCATCGTGCATCCCGGGCGCGAGGTGACCCCGTGAGATGCGCGCTCGCGAACGTCGTCCGTACGGGCCTGGTGATCACCGGGCTCCTCGCGCTGGCCGGGTGCACGGGGAGTTCCACCCCGGCCCTTCCTGCTC
>VXWI01000017.1 GCA_009835985.1 Acidobacteriota bacterium
CTCTCGGTGTAACTGTGAAAACCGGCTCAGCACACAAAATTGCTTACAGGCCCCCCGTCAACGGGTGATGCCCCGGTCTCGTTCTCGCTTCAACTGAAGTTCAAGCTCTCGTTCGAGCACCGGGATGTCGCTTGTCTCCAGACGTCCGTTTCGTTCGAGCCACTCGAGTCCCTCTCGGACTGATCGGACTTGGATCAATACGGCCTTGCTTCCCGTTTCGAACTGCTCCTCGGTCACATCGATCCTCATGGGCCCCTTTTCCTCGAACGCGATAAGCGTCGGTGGCGGTTCTATGACGCCGGTTGCGGCCATTTGCAGCGACGCCAGCACCCGCTGGTGCACCTCAAGTTTCGGCCACCGCTCCTGCGGGTTCCGCTGAAGCCGTTCTCCGAGCCGTTCCAGGCTCTGCCGGTCCACCTGGGCCACCAGGTTTCGGGCTGCCGCCCCGATGTCTGCTCCCGCTCGCTGGAGTGCCTGGAGGTCCTCCCCGTCACGCGCGGTGTCCCGCTCGATCATCGCCGCCAGCTTCCGGGACGCGAGGTCGCACGGCGCTGCTACGTGCAGCCCATTGTCAGCGCGCAAGGGTGGCGCCGTCATCTTCCACGGGTCTGTTCCGTGGACCTCGATCTTCGGACTCGTCTCCGTGGCGAAGAACTTGATGACGACACCCGTCCGCCGTTGCAGCACCTTGTGCTTGCCGAGTTCAGCGCGGATGCTCCTTCGGATCGTGCGAGGGTGTTCGGCCGCCCCGCGGCAGCTGAGGTCCACGTCTACGGACTGGCGATGGTTGCAGTACAGCGCGATCGCGGTTCCGCCAACCAGCGTGTACTGCGGCCCGATTCTGCCCAGGTCTTCCCAGATGCGGCGGATTCGCGGGTCGAGCCGCTCCGTGTGCGTCGGCTGCAGGCCTTTCGTCACGGCTTGCCGACCCAAACCTCCTGATCTTCAGCGAGCTGGACGTAGCAACGCTCGTCCAGGGTTTCCTCGGTGATCCTCTCCCACTGGAACGGCTCGTGGAATTGCACGTTGCCTGTGTCGGCCGTCGTTGGCTCCTGGCCCGCCCGTCTGGTCCAGTACGCCCACGTTTCCTGCGTCAGCCGTCCCTGTCTGGCTACGGCGTCCCGCGCGCGCAGGATCCCGTCTGGTCCGAGCGCCTCGTGGACATATGCCACCCCGCTGTGCTGTGGGTGGTCCGGATCTCCGATCTCGGTCAGCACCGCGGCGAGCTGCTCGTCCTCGCTTAGCAGCTCGGGCGCTTGCCATAGCGCGGCGCGGCGCAGCCAGTGCCACACTCCGCGTCGGTCGAGTTTCCCGATTGCATCTGCGATCTCCCGGTCCTTTGTCCTGGGTTCCGTCCGTTGACCCTTCAGGCAGGCGTGGATGCTGAGCACAACGGGTCCCCTTGGCCCCTGTGTTCTGATCGTCAATCGCTCGCTCCGTGGTTTCCGCCAATCGTAGACGATTCTCGGTGCCCTTCGGCGTCACGGCCTACGGGTTCTGGCTTTTGTGTGCCGGTGGTTTGCTCGCGCCTGCGGCCGTGTCTGTCCAGGGACGGAGATCTTCGAGGGCGACGGCGCCAGACCCGGCCGGGCTTAGGGTTGCGGCGTGCACGGGGCGGAAGGGCAAGGACGAGGCGCTTCGCTCTCCGAGGCCGCTGACGAGTTCGCTGGCCCGTTCCCCGACGTCGGGGAGCAGGAGGGTCTCCGCCGGGCCGATGGCGGGGTGATGCCCCAGCGCGACGTGGGCGCCGACCACAACGGTGCGCAGTTGCGCCAGGAGCGCAACGCTGCGGGGTTCGGATCGTGCGAGGGTGTTCTGCCTCCCCCGCGGTGACCAGGGTCACTAAGGCTTCACGGAGGCGCTGGTGTGGTCATACGGCACCTCGCGCCAGGCTGCCTATACCGCACTGTGGATCGCGAAGGCCCGCCGGATCAAGTGGTCACACCATCCAGTTCCACGACGACCGGGGCAGCCTCGGTTCTGTAGTCCAGGTCCACCCACGCGTCGCGCAAGCAGTTCGCCAGACGTGCGCTGCCAAGGACTAGGTGAAGCCTCGAAGTACCTTCGGTGGCGAACCTGAACCCGAAGTTGAAGCCGGCCTTGCCGCCGGGATGCGCCCGACGGTAGAGGTCCACGAACCCGAGTTCACAGAGCCGGGCCAGTTCGTTCTGCTCCCGTTGGCTGTAGGCGCCGCCCCGCCTGGGAGGACCTTCCGGGATGACATTGAAGTCCCCGCACAACAGGCTTTGCCGTCCGGCGTAGCCTTGCTCGCGGACGTGGGTCCGCAAGCACCGCAGCCATGCCACCCGACGTTCGATGGCCTGCTCGTTGCCGTACTTGCGCGGGTTTCCGAACGGAGCGTAGATGGACGAGAACCGTATCTTTCCGATGTCCACGGTCAGCAAACGAGCTCCGCTCGCCTCCGGGCAGGCAAGCCCCCGAAAACGGACCTCGGGCTTCGGCAGCTCCCGTCGGCTTAGGACGGCAACACCGTAGTCCGTCCGACAGGTCGGGCCGAATGCCACACTGTAGTAGCCGATTTCCTCTAGGACCCGGGTCGGGAACGCGGCTTCTGGTGCGGAGATTTTCTGGAGCGCCACGATGTCCGGCTTGCGCCCCGCGAGCCACCGCAGGACTGCGGGAAGGCGCTTTCGGATGCTTCGTACGGAAGACGTTGCGATTCGCATGATTCCTCCTCGGAACGCGAAACCTACCCAGGTCGGACACCAAGTGTTGTCGGAGTGTCAGCCAGAATCCGCCCACCGACGGTGGGCTAGGCCGGCTGGGGCTGGTAGCGCCAGACCATGCGCCGTCCAGAGGAACGCGGCGGGAATCTGGCCTCCTGCGGCAGCGATGACCAGCCAGACCACCCGATCAGGGCCTGAAGGCCGGCGCTCCGACTCGGGGATGGGCGCAGGCGGCCTCTAACTATGCGGTCCCGGTTCACGTGGGCCAGCGCCAGCCCGCAAACCTCGCGCGGCACGTCCGTGCGCTCTGCCGCCCAGTCCCGGAAGCTCGACCGGAATCCCTGTGGCACCGCTCCGACCCCGAGGTTCCGGAGCATCTTCGTGATCGTCGCGTCAGATGGTCGCCGGCCCCGGGGTGAGAGGGAACACCAGCCTCGAGCCTCCCGCGAGCGCCTGTGCCTCCTCCAGTGCCGCGCTTCCATCCCGGCCCGTCGTCCATCCGTTCCGCCGGAATGCGCCACTCCCGAGCCTCGATGTCGACCTCCCCCCACCTTGCGCGGCACCTCGCTTCCCCGGCAGGCGGTGAGCACGAGGAACTCGAACGCCGGGACCATCGCGGAATACGCCCCGGACCCGCGCACCGTGGCGCTGGCCGCGGTAACCGCCGCATACGGGAGCGCCCGGGAACCGCACCGCGCCCGCGACTGAAGGGGCCTGGAAGGGGGTTTGCGGCTGCCTGGAAGGGGGCGTCAGAGGGTGCCGAGGTAGTAGAGGAGGGCGGCGAAGATTGCCCACGCGCCGACGCCGAACCAGATGGCGAAGCGGCGCTTTACACTCTTCGACCCCTCTTGGAAGCCCCGGAGGTAGGTGGCGGCGTGCTCGTTTGGAATCGTCGCGAGCTGCGCGGCGGAGGGGTTCTCGTGCCGCGCGACGAGGCCGATGACGATCGCGACCGGCGCGCAGAGGATGGCGCTCGCGGCGACGCCGATAGCGAACCCGAGCGGCAGGGCGTCGCGGCCATCCTCTTCGCCCGTGAGCGCCGCTCGGACGGGAGTCATGGACGAGCCCGGAGGCCGCTCCATTCCTAGCACGGCCGGAGAGTCTATTCGCCGACGACGAAATCGCGGCAGGCGCGGGCCGGATCCCGCCAGCGGGCCGCACTGTAGGAGGGCTTCGAGTCGCTGCGCTGGGCGGAGCGGGATGCCCGCCACTCGTTTAGAGCGCCGGCGTTCTCGCGCAGGCCCAAAACTCCCCACAGAATCTCAACCGCGCGGGGGGCCGCGCCGGGGGCCAGTGAAGCCGTTCGATTCCCGTAATCGAAACAATATCAACGGGTTATGGGTGCGACGGTGGCGGACCCCCTTTCACACTTTCCCCCGAAATCGCCGGCAGCGAACGGAGTTCGCTGCCATTGTTTGCACTCGCTCAGGGAAGACTGCGTCATGGCGCCGCCGGCCTGGAACGCCGGTCTCCATCCAGACCGGCACGCGCGGCGCGCCGGGCCGCGCACGTCGCGACCCTACCCAGCCTCGCGTTGGGCGCGACTAGACGCGTTCGAGGCGCGCGTATTCCAGAACCAGCCGCTTCCGGCCGTGGACCCGGAAGAGGACCGACAGCCGCGTGCCGTCCGGGTCCACCGTCTCCACCCGGCCGACCCCGAACTTGCGGTGGCGCACGGTGTCGCCCTTCCGGAACGGCCCGGCGGCGGGGGATGTCGCGATGGGGATCGTCCGGGCCTCCCCGCGCGGCGTATCGAGCAGGTCCCGGGGAATCTCGCCGAGGAACCTGGAAACGCGGCCCCGCGACCGCAGGTAGGGAGCCCCGCCCGGCGCCGCCGAGAGCTGCAGGCGCCGCCGCGCCCGGGTCATCCCGACGTAGAAGAGGCGCCGCTCCTCTTCGAGCTGGATGTCCGACTCGAGCGAGAACGCGTGCGGGAAGAGCCCCTCCCAGAGCCCGGCGAGGAAGACCGTGTCGAACTCGAGGCCCTTGGCGGCGTGAACCGTCATCACCATCACCGGCGGAACGCCGGGGTCGGCCCCTTCCTCGGGCATCAGGTCCTCCGCGGACAGCAGGCTCACCTGGTCGAGGAAGGCATCCACCGTCCCGTCCGGATTCGAGCGTTCGAATTCCCGCGCGGCGTTCTGCAGTGAGACGAGGTTCTCGAAGCGCTCGCGGTCGTTCTCCTGGAAGAAGGGTCCGAGTCCGGTGTCCCTGATCGTCGAATGCACGACCTTCGCCGGTCCTCCGGGGATGGCGCGGCGAACCGCGGCGATCCCCTCCACGAACGCCTGGAGACCGCTGAGCGCCCGGGCGGGCAGGCCCCGCTCCGCCACGACCCGCTCCGCCGCCGCGAGCAGGGACGTGTCGTCCGCGGTCCCCCGCTCCCCGATGCGGGCGAGCGACTTCGGCCCCACGCCGCGCGGAATCGCCGCCAGGGCCCGGCGAAAGGCGGAGTCGTCGGCGGGATTGGCCGCCACCCGGAGGCAGGCGAGCGCGTCGAGCACTTCGCGCCGCTCGTAGAAGCGGAGCCCGCCCACGATCACGTGCGGGATCCGGTGGGCGGCGAACGCTTCTTCGAACGCCCGCGTCTGGGCCCGGGTGCGCAGGAGCACCGCGGTGGAGCCGCGACCCTCTCCGGCTGCCGCGATCTCGATGGCGATCGCCTGCGCCTCGGTCGTTTCACTCTTGAACGAGCGGAACCGGGCGCGTTCGCCCCGCTCTCCCAGTGGCCGGAGGGTCTTGCCGTCGCGTCGCCGGTTGCGGCGGATCACCGCGTTGGCGGCATCCACGATGGCGGCGGTGGAGCGGTAGTTCTCCTCCAGCCGCAGCACCCGCGCGCCCGGGAAGTCCTCCCGGAACCGGAGGATGTTGCGGAAGTCGGCCCCCCGGAACGAGTAGATCGCCTGGTCGTCGTCGCCGACCGCGAAGACGTCCCGGTGGCCGGCGAGCCGCAGCACCAGCCGGTGCTGGATGGGGCCGGTGTCCTGGTACTCGTCGATCAACAGGTGCCGCACCCGCCGGGCCACAAATGAGCGGGCCGCCTCCGAAGCGTCCAGCAACTCGAGGGCGCGAATCAGCAGGTCGTCGAAGTCCACTCCCTTCAGGTCGGCGAGTTTGCGCCGGTAGAGGGCGGTCGCCTCCCGCACGGACTCCCCCAACCGGGGTTCCCGCGGTCCATGGAACGCGGCGCCGGAGGCCTCGGCGTTCCGGAGCCGGGAGATCAACTGGACGAGCCGACCGAGCGGGAGGCGGTCGTCGTCGATCAGGAGTTCGCGGGCGACCTGCCGAACGAGGGCGCGGCTCTCGTCGGCCCCGAACACCGGGAACCCGGACGCCAGACCGATCTCGCCGCCGAAACGCCGCAGCAGGTTCAGTCCGAACGCGTGGAACGTGGAGACCCAGGGCAGAGATCCGGGTTCCCGTACCTCGGCGGCGAGGGCCGCCGTGCGGGTACGCATCTCCCGCGCCGCCTTGTTCGTGAAGGTGACGGCGAGGATGGAGTCCGGCGGGGCCCCGTCGACGAGCAGGCGCCAGCCGATCCGGTGCGTGATGACCCGGGTCTTGCCCGAGCCGGCTCCCGCGAGCACCAGCGTGGGCCCCGCGGGCGCCGACACCGCCTCCCGCTGGGAGGGGTTGAGCCCCGCGAGGACCGATTGGCCGGCGCGGTCGCGAGTGGGGGCCGGATCAGTCGTCACGGACCGCCTTCTGGAGCCCCGCCGGGGCATCCACGTCGCGGCCGAGCCGCCGTCCGGCGAAGAAGGCGAGCAGTTGCAGGACGGGCGCCACCGCGAAGGGTTGCAGTTCCGCGGGGACGCCGGGATCGCCGAACCGGAGCACCGGAGCGCCGGCGGCGCGGGCCGCGGCGACGGACCGCGCCTCGCTTGGGGAAAGAGAGTCGCTCGCGGACAGCAGCACGACCGGCGTGTTCGGCCCGAGCAGGGCGGCCGGCCCGTGGGCCAGCTCGCCGGTGGGCACCGGGATGGCCGGGAGCAGCGCGGTCTCCATCAGCTTGAGGGCGCCTTCGCGTGCGAGGGGGCTGAAGATGCCGCTTCCCAGGAAGAACCACGGACCGCCGATCTCGATCTCGGCGATCCGCGCCGCGATCTCGGACTCCCGTGCCACCGCGTCGTCGAGGAGGCTCGCCGGGTCGTCGTGCGCTCCGGACTCGGGCGGCGGCATGCCGAGTGCGGCGGCCCATTCGAGTCCCAGGACCCGGAGCGCGACCAGGGCCGAGGTGAATGTCTTGGTCGCCGGAATCGCCTGTTCCCGTCCCGCCTCGGTAGCGAGCGCCAGCTCCGCGCTCCCGGCGGCCGGGCTTTCCGCTTCGTTGGTGACCACGATGCGAAAGATGCCGGCGGCCGCCGCCTGGTCGAGCAGCCGCAGCGTGCTGCGGGTGGCGCCGGACTGGGTGACCACCAGGAGGACCCCGCTCGCCGGCGGTCCGCCAACGCCGCTCGCCGAACGGACCTCGCCATCGAGTTTCCAGCTCCGGAACCAGTCGGCGCCGATCTCGGCGGCGTAGCGGCTCGATCCGGCCCCGACGAGCAGGACCCTCGGCTGCCGGAGCGCGTCGGCGCCCCGAAGTGCGGCGGCCCGCCGGGGGGCGCCCGACGCGAGGGCGGCCAGCGTGCGCCGCGCCGCGGCCGGCTGGTCGCGGATCTCGGCGAGGAGCGCCGGAGGCGCCCCCATCTCCTGGGTAGGGCTCAGACCTCGTCGGCTCCTTCGAAGCGCCCTGCCGCGCGGCCCGGCTTCACCGCCTGACGGCCCCGGGCGATGGCAAGCGCCCCCTCCGGGACATCCTCGACGATCACGGACCCCGCGGCCACGAAAGCCCGGCGGCCGATGGTCACCGGCGCCACCAGGATGGCGTTGCTGCCCACGAACGCGCCTGCTTCCACCACGGTCCGGTACTTGCCGCGCCCGTCGTAGTTGCAGGTGATGGTCCCGGCCCCCAGGTTCGCGCGCACGCCGACGTCCGCGTCCCCGACGTACGACAGGTGGGGCAGCGCGGCCCGCCGCGCCAGCACCGCGTTCTTGGTCTCGACGAAGCTGCCCGCGAAGGACTCGGGGTCGAGCCGGGTGTTCGGGCGGATGTGGGCGAAGGGGCCCACCTTCGCATCGCGCCCGATGGAGCTGTCGAGCAGCACACAGTGGCTGAGGACGCGCGCTCCGGCCTCCACTTCGGTGTTCTCGAGCCGGCAGAAGCTCTGGACCTCGGCGCCGGCGGCGATCTTCGTGTTGCCGGTGAGCCGCACCGAAGCCCCGATCCGGGCACCGGGCCCGGCCTCACAGGTGGGGTCGGCCCACAGCGTCTCCGGATCTTCCACCAGCGCTCCGTTCTCGACAAATCGCGCGGCGGTGGCGCGCTGGGACTCGCGGATGGCCGCGGACCAGGTCGCGGCGTCCTCCACTCGGGTGTATCCCGGCACGGCGCCCGCTGGAGACTCCGCGGCTCTCAGGCTCGCGACAGTCTCGTCGAAGCTCGGGCGCACAGCCGGAGCGAGCGCCTCGGCGGTCCCCGCGAGGGCAAGGACCTGGCCGGCGGTGTTCCGGAGACGCCGCGGCTGGTCCGCCGCCGCCACCAGCGCCCGAACGGCGTCGACCGGCGGCGCGACCACTCCCGGGGCGAGGATGGCGCCCCGCACGCCGCGGCGCTCGAGGGCCGCGCGCTCGCCCCCATCCCCGTTCAGGACGAAGAGTTCGTCCGCCTGAAAGGAGGCCGCGGCCCCGGCTGCCGCCGTCGCGACGGTGGCGCCGAAGAACGGATAGCGGCCGATTTCGGACGATCCGGAATAGACGAGCAGGAAATCCATGTTCGGGGAAACTCAGTGCCCGGGAGTCCGGGCTACGGTCGAAGAAACGGGCGGCCAGACAAGGCCCGCCATCAGCGTCACCCTGCCCCGGCCCGAATTCTACGTGGCGCCCTGTTTCTTCCGCCCCGCCGGGGCGACGACGAGGGTCACCTCCCCGCGCGGCGGTTCCTGCTTCGCCCGCCGGGCGAGGTCCGACAGGGACCCGAACCAGTGCTCTTCGTGGATCTTGGTCATTTCCCGGGAGACGGAGGCCTCGCGAGGACCGAGGATTCGCGCCAGTTCATCGAGAAGTTCCGCCGCGCGGCGGGCCGACTCGAAAAAGACCAGCGACCCGGGCGCCTCCGCCGACCGCTGCAGGAAGGCCCGCCGTTTCGCGCTTCGCCGTCCCGGCGGGAAGCCGAAGAACGTGAACATGTCCGTCGGGAGGCCGGAGACCGAGAGCGCCGAGGCAACCGCGGACGGCCCGGGGACGGTGCGCACCGGAAGGCCTTCGGTGCGGGCGGCGCGCACCACCCGGTAGCCGGGGTCGGAGATCAGGGGAGTCCCGGCATCACAGATGAGCGCCAGATCGTCCCCGGACCGGAGCCGGCCGAGCAGGAACTCGACCTGCTGGGCCTCGTTGTGGTCGTGGTACGAGACGAGCCGGGCGGTGAGGCCGAAGTGCGTGCGGAGCCGCCGCGCGACGCGGGTGTCCTCGCAGGCGATCCAGGGAACCGACCGCAGGATGGAAAGCGCCCGGGGCGAGAGGTCCTCCAGGTTCCCGATCGGGGTGGCGACGACAAAGAGGCTGCCCGGCCCGCCTGGCGGTTTCATGGCGCAAACCGTAACCCGCCGCGGACGGCGTTTCCGGGACCATCCCTTCGCGCCGCAGAACGGCAGCAACGGGCGTTACTCTCACGCCGTGGAGGACAGCCGCCCATTGGGGGCTCCGAGGCCGCCAGCGCCGCGCCGGCAGATCATCTTCGGCGACAACCTCGAGACCCTGCGCCGGATTCCAGACAACACCTTCGCTCTCATCTACGTTGACCCACCGTTCAACACGAATCGGCGCCAGGCCAGGACCCGGCTTCGCACCGTCCGCGACCGCAACGGCGACCGCACGGGGTTCGGCGGCAACCGCTACCGGACCGTCCGCCTCGGCACCACCGGATTCGACGACCGCTACGACGACTACCTGGGCTTCCTCAGGCCTCGTCTCGAGGAGGCGCGTCGAGTCCTGACCGCGACGGGCAGCTTCTTTCTCCACGTGGATTTCCGCGAGGTCCACTACGCGAAGGTGCTGCTCGACGAGATCTTCGGGCGGGACTCCTTCATCAACGAGATCATCTGGGCGTACGACTACGGAGCGCGGAGCAAGAGCCGGTGGTCGCCGAAGCACGACAACCTGCTCTGGTACGCGAAGGATCCGGACCACTACACCTTCCACTACGACGAGATCGACCGGATCCCTTACCTGGCGCCGACGCTGGTAGGCGCCGAAAAGGCCGCACGGGGAAAGACCCCGACCGATGTCTGGTGGCACACGATCGTGAGCCCAACCGGGAAGGAAAGAACCGGCTACGCGACCCAGAAACCGCTCGGGGTGTTGGAGCGGATCGTCCGGGTGCATTCGGATCCCGGAGACCTGTTGCTCGACTTCTTCGCCGGATCGGGTTCGTTTGGCGAGGCCGCGGCACGCAACCGGCGCGACTTCGTGCTGGTGGACAACAACCCTGATGCGGTCCGCATCATGGCGGACCGGCTCGGGCGCTTCGGCCCTGACCTGGTCAATTGCGAGGGCGTGGTGGAACGTTCCGTGTCTCAACCCCAGCTGTTGTGACATGGACTCCACGCAACTCGATGGATCTGGAAGTGCTCGCTTTGGCGAAACTCCTTGGCAAGGAGCAAGAACGACGACCGCGCGAAGACAGGTGGGGCGGGAGTCCGTTTGCGTGGCTGGCGCCGTGGCCGCCCGCCAAGACCAAGGGAGAGATCTTCGAGTCAGTCGTCCATCGGTGGTGTGAGGAGATGGGGCTGACCGTCGCGCGCACGGGAGACTCCGAAGCCGACCGGGTCATCGGGGGGAGGCGCTTCGAAATCAAGGGCTCGACTCTGTGGAAGAACGGCAAGTACGTATTCCAGCAGATTCGCAAGCAGAACTACGACGCTCTGGTCTGTCTGGGCATCAGTCCGTTTGATGCGCACTGCTGGATCATCCCCAAGGGGGTTGTTCTTGAGCAGTGGGGCGCTGGCGGGATCAGGCCCCAGCACGGTGGCCGTCGTGGGCAGGACACCGCGTGGCTGAAGATCCGCCCCTCCAGACCCGACA
This sequence comes from Acidobacteriota bacterium, assembly GCA_009835985.1. Classification (GTDB taxonomy): domain Bacteria; phylum Acidobacteriota; class Vicinamibacteria; order Marinacidobacterales; family Marinacidobacteraceae; genus Marinacidobacterium. The sequence goes on from VXWI01000017.1 coordinate 10,809, forward strand.
AATGGCTGCGAGATTGCGGCGGTTCGCTCTCCGAGGCCAAACAGTGTCTTCGAAGCTTCCTCTCGGCGACCAGCGGTTGACGAATTGAATCGGGATTCTCAACTGGCACAAGAGGCGTTCGGGTTGCCGTGATTCGCCCGGCCTGGAACGAGCGCCGGGTGTTGGTCACCGGCGCCGCCGGCTTCATCGGGCGCCGCCTCGCAACGCGCCTCGCGGCGGCGGGCGCCCGGGTCACGGGTTTCGACCGGATCCGGCCGCAACTTCCGGGAACGGACATCGAGTCGCGCGAGGCGGACCTGCGGGATACCGAAACGCTCGGCGACGCGGTCGCGGAGGCCGACTTGGTCTTCCACCTGGCGGCCGCGAACGGCCACCGGAACAGCATGGACGAGCCGCGGGCCGACTTCGAGGACAACGTGATGGGCACCGTCTCGCTGCTGGCGGCGGTGGCGCGGCGGGCGCCCCGGGCCCGCGTGGTGTTTGCGAGCACACGCCAGCTCTACGGCCCGGCCGCATCGCTCCCCGCCGACGAGGACCACGTGGTCGCCCCGCCCGACGTCCACGCGGTCCACAAGGAGACGGCCGAGCACCTGGTGCGCCACAGCGCGGAGCAGCGGGATGTCCCTTTCTCGGTCCTGAGGCTCACGAACACCTACGGTCCGGGGCAGCCGACCGCGGGACCGGGAGCCGGGCTGACCGGCCGTTTCCTCGGCGACGCGCTTGCCGGCCGGAAGCTCACGATCCTCGGCGATCCCGGGTTGCTGCGGGACTTCAACTACGTGGACGACGTGGTGGACGGCTTCTGCCGCGCCGGGGAGCGCGGAGCCCCTGCCGGGACCTGGAATCTGGGCGCCGCGCCGGTCCGCCTGCGAGCGTTCGCGGAGGCCGTCTTCCGGGCGCTCGGCGAGGAACCGCGGGTGCGGACCGCGCCGCTCCCGCGGGGCCTCGAGGCCATTGCGATCGGCGACTTCCACTCCGACTGGTCGGCAGTCCGGCGCGATCTGGGATGGGAGCCTGCGTGGACGCTCGAATCCGGCCTCGCCGAGACCGTGCGGGCCATGCGTGCCCGAACGTCATGAGAATTCCGTTTCAGTGCCTCGCCGCGGATGCCGATCCGGGCGTCCGGCGGGCCGTCGAGCGGGTGCTGGCCTCGGGCCGCTTCGTCCTGGGCCCGGAGGTGGAGGCGTTCGAGCGGGCCTTCGCCGCATCGATCGGCGTCGCGCACGCCGTGGGAGTGGCCTCGGGCACCGACGCGATCACGCTGGCGCTCACGGCCGCCGGGATCGGCCCGGGCGACCGGGTCCTGACGAGCGCGTTTTCCACGGGCTACACGGCGATCGGCATCCGGCACGCCGGCGCCACCCCGGTCTTCGCCGACGTCGAGCCGGCGAGCCTCTGTCTCGACGCGGGCGCCGCGGCCCGGACGCTTGAGGCACAGGCGGTTCAGGCGATCGTTCCGGTGCACATCTTCGGCGGCGCGGGCGCCGGCTGGGGAGAACTGCTGGAGCTCGCGGACCGTCACCGGGTCCCCGTCGTCGAGGACGCCTGCCAGGCGCACGGAGCGCGCTCTTCGGGGCGGGCGCTCGGCTCCTTCGGGCGGGCCGCCGCGTTCAGCTTCTATCCCACCAAGAACCTCGGGGCCCTCGGCGACGCGGGGCTGGTGGCCACGGCCGACGAACGACTGGCGGCGCGCGTGCGGAGCCTCCGTTCCGGCGCGCAGGGGGAGCGTCACCATCACCTCGCGCCGGGCTGGAACAGCCGCCTCGACGAGATCCAGGCCGCCGTGCTCCGCGAGCGGCTTCCCGCGCTCCCGGAAGGAAACCGGCGGCGCGCCGCTCTGGCGCGGCGCTACCGGGAATTGCTCACCGGACTACCGCTGCGCTTCGTGACTCCGGGCCCCGGGGTGGAGGGCTCCTCGCATCTCTTCGTGGTTCGGACGCCGCAGCGGGACGCGCTCCGCGAGCATCTGGAAGGCGCCGGCATCGACGCCCTCGTGCACTATCCGGCCGCACTCACGGAACAGCCCGCCTTTTCGGATGCTCCGGTGGCCGCCGGATCCTGTCCGGAGGCCGAGGCGGCAGCCCGGGAGGTGCTGAGCCTGCCGCTCCATCCCCGCCTCTCGGAACGCGAGGTCGGCCGGGTCGCCGCGAGCGTCCGGGCGTTCTTCACGGAGTAGCCACCCGTCGGCGCGGTGCGAGAATAGAAGCGTGGCGTTCGGCGTGAAGCGGCAGGGCGCGATGCTCTGCCCCGGCTGCGGAAAACTCGTGGGAGTGAACGACCGGGAGTGTCTCTACTGCGGCCAACGGAACCCCGGGCTCTTCGGCTTCGCCGGGATCCTTCGTTTCGACACCGAGAGCGTCCTGAAGATCCTCCTCGCGGCCAACATCGGGCTCTTCCTGCTGGCGCTGGTGCTGAGCGTGGGCGCCATCGAGATGCGCGGCTTCCTGGGGTTCCTGAGCCCGGACGGCCGCATCCTCTACCGGCTCGGCGCGGCGGGCGCCATCCCGGTCTTCGGGGTCGGGAAGTGGTCCGCGGTCCTGAGCGCCGGCTGGCTGCACGGCGGTCTGCTCCACATCTTCTTCAACATGTACTGGCTGTGGAACCTGTTTCCGGCGGTGGGGGAGATGTTCGGAACCAGCCGGGCGCTCGTGATCTACCAGATCTCGGCGATCAGCGGCTTTGCGCTGTCCTCGTTCATGGGAGCGTCCGGCGTCGCCATTCCGTTCCTGGGAGGAGCGCCGGGGATCACGGTCGGGGCATCGGCGTCGCTGTGCGGCCTGATCGGGGCGCTCTTGTACTTCGGGCGGCGCACCAGTTCGGACTTCGCCCGGCAGGTCTGGCGCTACGTGATCTTCATCGCGATCTTCGGAGCGCTGATACCGGGAATCGACAACGCCGCCCACCTGGGCGGGTTCCTCGGCGGCTATTTCGTGGCGTCGCGCTTCGGGGCCTTCTCACCCGAACGCGGCAAGCACGGCCTCTGGGCGCTGGCCCTGCTTGCCGCGAGCGCGCTCGCGATCCTGGCGTCCGCGGTGGGCGTGTCACCCATCGCCTGAACCTTCGAGCTCGACAATTCGTAGGAGGAGACAATGGCCAAGCTGGTTCGCCCGTCCCAGGGCCGGATGCTGCTGGGGGTCTGCGCCGGGCTCGCGGACTGGTGGAACATGGACCGGACGCTGCTGCGCGTGCTCTACGTGCTGGTGAGCGTCTGTTCGGCCGCCTTTCCCGGCATCCTCTGCTACATCGTCCTCGGGATCCTGATGCCGCCCGAGGAGTGAGCAGGGAATCCCCCCTCTCCCGACGGGGCGGCACGCCGTAGCGGGTGCTGGCGGGAACGCCCGTGGAACCCCGTCCGGAAGTCGCTGCCGCGCCGCTCCTTGTCCGGCAGCCCGGCGGCGCGGCTCCGGGGCAGTTCCTGTGCGGCCTCACGCTGTCCGCTGCGGTGTCGCGCCGCGAGGGGCTGGCGCGGCTCGCCGCCTGGTCGCGCGACGCGGGGGTTTCCGCCGTGGTCCTCGAGGAGGACGCCAGCGCGCTGATCCCGGATCTGCGCGCGCTCGGTTTCGACGATGCGGGCCCCCTGCCGCGCTACTCGTGTCCGGCGCGGCCCGGTTGGCTCCGCCGGAACGTGCCGGCGCTTCTCCTGCCGCGCGCCCGCACCCTGACGGATGTAACGGTGGTCCCCGAGGCGCTGTCCGATCGGGAGGAAGCGAGCCTCCGGGAACGCCTCGCGCCCGATTTCGGTGCGGTTGCCGGGCTTCCGGCCGACGTCCCGCGCCCTGCCGCCGGGGTTCACCTGGTGCGCGGCGGGCGGCCCGTGGCGAGCTGCCGCTTCGAGCCGCAGGCCGAGGATGCGCTGGCGGTGCCGTGGTGGATCGCGCCGCCCCGGGAGCCCGACCTGACCGCGGCGCTCGCCGGAGGGGCGCTTCGGGCCGCCGGCTCGGCCGCATCCGTCTGGTTCGAGACGCCGCACCGGCTGCTGGCCCGGGGGCTCTTCCTGGCCCGTTTCCTCCCGCGCCGTTCGCGGGCCCGGGTGCTGGTGCGCCAGCACGGGGACCGCGACCTTCCGGCGCCGTCCATCGCCGACTGGCACCTGTCCACCACCACCCTCGTGCGCGGGCCGTGACCGCAAAGCGGAATGCTATGATCGTCGGTCCCACGCCTGCGGGTGCCGCTATCGTCTAGGGGTTAGGACGGGTGGTTCTCAGCCATCAAACCGGGGTTCGAATCCCCGTAGCGGTACCAGGCGTGGCTTTCTATTTCCGGTGATCCGGTGACCAGCAGCGAACCCCGGATCGAGTGCGAAGTCGTCCGGGGAACCGGCCCGGCCCTCCTGGTGCACGGAGGCGCCTGGGACATTCCTCCCGACGAGCGCGAAGCGCACGAGTCCGGCGCGTTCGCCGCGGCCCGGCTCGGCCTCGACGCCCTGAGCGGCGGCGCATCGGCGCTCGACACCGTGGAAGCGGTGGTCACGCTGCTCGAGGACGACCCGGCCCTGAACGCGGGAACCGGTTCGGTGCTGAACCGCCGCGGGGAGGTGGTGCTCGACGCGTCGATCATGGACGGCGAAGACCTCCGGGTCGGCGGCGTCGCGGCGGTGCGCACCATCCGCAATCCGGTTCGGGTGGCCCGCCGGGTGATCGAAGCCACGCGGCAGGTGCTACTGGCCGGGCCGGGCGCCGAGGAGTTCGCCCGGGAGCAGGGATTCGAGGCGATCCGTCCCGAAGAACTCGTGGTGCCCCGGGAGGTTGAGCGGCTGCGGGAACATCAGGCGCGCCGTCGGGCCGCCGCGCCGGGAGACACCGTCGGCGCGGTTGCCATCGACGGCGAAGGGCGCATTGCGGCGGCCGGGTCCACCGGCGGGACGCTGAACAAGCGTCCGGGGCGGGTGGGAGACACACCGC
>VXWI01000002.1 GCA_009835985.1 Acidobacteriota bacterium
GGGTGGCTGCACCCAGCGATAGCGGGGCCGGCGGGCGGCTGCACCCAGCGATAACCGGGCCGGTGTTCCGAGCCGGGTGGGATGTCGCTTCGCTTCGACTTTTCCACATTGGGCCCGCAAACGGGAAAAAAGCGCCCCGTTTTACGTCTGAACCAGAAAGGCCGGGTGCATGCCCGGCCCCGGCGAGAAACAAGAAAGGAGTTGTCATGTCCGAATCCACCATCCCCCCTGCCGAAACGGTTGCCGCGCCGAGGGCGGCTCCCTACACTGGCGACATGGACATCGGCCGCCCGGTTCCCGTCCCCTGGTGGAGGGAGGCCGTGCGCTCGTGGGTGCCGGTCCTGGGGATCGCGGCTGTGCTCGTCTTCCAGATGGTCAGCCTGCAGCAGCAGATCGGTGATCTGCGGACGGACTTCCACCGGGAGATGGGCGACCTGCGGGACGACCTCCGGACCGAGATCGGCGTGCTGGGGGAACGGATCACCCGGCTGGAGACGCTGCTGGAGTCGCGAGCGGAGCGGTAGGCCCCGCTGTCGGGCGGGGTGCGGTTTCGCGGCCCTCTCGGGCCGCGATGCCGACCGGAGGTCGGCGCTCCGAGCCGGCGGCGCGGTGCGGCTGGGTAGGGCTGCGACGTGCGCGGCCTCAAGCGCCGCGCGTGCCGGTCTGAAGGCCCCCACCGGGAGGACTGGCCGGCGGTCCCAGCCGTTGCGCCCCTACGGGGTCCAGGCCTCGGCGCGTTCCAGGAACACCGAGGGATTGTCCAGCCATTCGGCGTAGCCGATGCCGCGTTCGTCGGTGAGGTAGTCGAGCTTGTCGTCGAGACAGGCGAGCAGGACTTCCTCGCCCTGGTCGAGGGCGAACCCGCCGAGTTCGAACTCCGTGTCGAGGGCGGTCACCGCGAAGAAGCCGTCGGAGGCCGCTTCCGCGACCTGGTTCGCGATCTCGTCGCCCGCCAGCGCGTCCACTCCCCGGGTGGCCAGCGACAGCAGTTGCCCGGGCCGGGGCAACTCGGCGCCGAAGAAGACGACCTGTGGATAGCCGGGAGACGGCGGCTCCAGGTGGCTGCGTCCGGACAGGTTCGCGGATGACCCGCTCGCGGCGATGCGAAAGGCCTCGGTGCCGTCGGCGACGACGGTCCCTTCGGGGGTGGTGACGCTGGTCCCCGCCAGCAGCACGCCTCCGTCATCGATGAGGCCGACGATCCGCAGGAAGCGGGACTCGCCGGTCGTCTCCACCGAGACGCCGACGCGGAACTCGCTCGTCAGATGGCTGTATTCGCGGAGCGTCGCGGCGTCGGCGCCGCGCACGAGGAGCGAGTGACGGAACTCGATGTGCCCCGATGTGAACGCGACCGCGGGGGCGCCGGACGGGTCCAGGGTACGTTCCTCCAGGATCGTGATGCCCCCTCCGACGAGGTCGAACTCCGGGGTGGCCGGAAGCAACCAGATCCCCGGCCAGACATCGATGCCGCGGCGGTTGAAGGCGAGGCCGGCGCCGTCCATCGCTTCGAGCGCGCTCAGGAGATCGGCCTCGTAGCCGCGATGCTCGTCGAACGCCGGCGATTCCGGATCGGGATCACCGCGGTAACTGATCGGCTCGTAGAAGGCGAAGAAGCCGAACTCGAGGACGCGCCCTTCCTCGGTGCAGCGGATGGGCGGCGGCGCGGTAGGCGCGGGAGCCGGGTCTGGAGCCGTCGGCGAAGTCGACGGGCCGTCCGAACCTTCGTCGCACCCGGCACCGGCGACACCGAACACGAACGCGGCGGCCAGGAGCTGACCGCGAACGCCGGACCGCATCATCGGCCTTCGGGTCGCTCCGACCGAGGGGCCGTGGACTCGGAGACAAGACCGAAGGCGCCCTCGAAGACCCGGGTCACCGGCCCCACCATCAGGGGTGCCTCGCCGTCGCAGTCGATATGGATCAGGTCACCGCTCGCCACCCGGACGGGGACGGCCGCCGGCCAGCCGAAGAAACGATGCGCCACCGTGACCGCCGCGGTGGCCCCCGTCCCGCACGCGAGGCACTCGGCCTCGACGCCGCGTTCGAAGGTGCGCAGCCGGATCTCTCCCGAGCCTTCGTCCAGCGCGATGAAGTTGGCGTTCGCCCCGGCCGGAAAGGCGGAATGGCGGCGGATCGCGCTCCCCCGGCGGTCCACATCCACGGCGCCCACCTCCGGGACGACCTCGATGGCGTGCGGAACGCCGACCTCCAGCGCGAACACCTCGGCCTCCCCGCCGGGGAGGTCGGACAGCCGGAGGCGGCGGATGGAACTCGGCTGGGCCATCGCCACCCGCACCGTCGCCGCCCTGGCCGTGCTCGCCAGGATGTCGGCCCGCAGCACGCCCGCCGGCGTTGCGATCCGCTGCGAAGTCCCGCCCGCTCCGATCTCGCGGGCGAAGACCGCGGCGCAGCGCGTGCCGTTGCCGCAGAGCTCGCCCTCGCTACCGTCGGCGTTGAAATAGCGCATCACGTAGTCCGCATTCCGCCGCTGCCCGTCGCGCTCGATCAGGATCAGGCCGTCGGCCCCGATCCCGAGCTTGCGGCGGCACGCCCGCCGGGCAAGCGGAGGCTTCTCCGTCTCTTCAATGGCGCCGCCGCGGTTGTCCGCGACGACGAAATCGTTGCCGGCCCCCGACATCTTGACGAAGCGGAGGGTGGAACTCGGCATTCACACGTTCACGCGCTCCGAATCGTAGCCACCGCGCCATCCTCGGCGCGGGGAACCACGGTCCCGATCCGGACCGCTTCGACGCTCGCGTCCCGAAGCCGGCCCAGGAAGTCAGCGGCCCGCGCGCCGGGCACGCCGGCGAGAAGACCTCCCGCGGTCTGCGGATCGAAGAGCAACTCGAGGCGGGGATGCCGCGCGGCGGCGGCCTCGATCCGGATGGCTTTCGCGATCCTGCGGTTCGCCTCGTGCGCGGTACTGCGGAGGCCGGAACCGAGCAGTTCCTCGGCGCCGGGCAGCGCCGGCAACGCGGACACATTCAGCTCCGCCGCCACGCCGCTGGCCCGCAACATCTCGGCGAGGTGGTTCATGAGGCCGAAACCGGTCACGTCCGTGGCCGCGCGCAGCCCCGCCGCGACGGCCGCGCGGGCCGCCTTCTCGTTGGGACACGCCATCTGGGCGGTGGCTGCCTGGAGCCAGGCACCCCGTCCCCGGCCGAGCATGACGCCACGCAGCACCACGCCGCTACCCAGCCGCTTGGTCAGGTAGAGCCCGTCGCCGGCCTCGAGGCCGTCCAGCGTCAGGAGGCGATCCCCGATCGGATGTCCTTCCACGGAGAAACCGACGGTCAGCTCGGGACCGACCGTGGTGTGGCCCCCCAGCAGCGCAACCCCGCACTCGTCGAGGAGCGAGCGGGCGCCCGCGAGGAGCTGGTAGAGCGTCTCCGCGCCCGCTTCGGGGGTCTCGTCCTCGGGAAGGTTGACGAGCGCCATCGCGTACCGCGGCGCGGCGCCCGTGGCGAAGAGGTCCGAGAGCGCGTTCGCCGCGGCGACCTTGCCGTTCAGCCAGTGGTCGCCGCTGAACGCCTTGAACCAGTCCACGCTCGAAACCACCACGTCGCCGCGCGGGGTGGCGAAGGCCGCGGCGTCGTCGGACTGGTCGAGGCCGAGGCGAACGCTCCCGTTCGCGGCGCCGGTGCCGAGTTCGTCGCGCAGCCGGCCGAGCGCGCGGTCGAGGGTGGTCTGGCCGGCCTTCGCCGCGCAGCCCCCGCAGACCATCGCCTCCATCGCGCTCCGGTCCATACGAGAGAACTCGGCAGTGGTCCCGCCGCCGTCGTCGAGCACCTGGAACTTCCGCATGAACTTCCGGTCGATCCGGTCCTTGAGGTCCATCACCCAACGGCCCTCGAAGGACGTTCCCCACTTCGCCCCGAGCGCGCTGCCGTCCCCGAGGTTCAGGAGGGTGAGGAAATCGGGCTGCGGCCGGTAACGCCGCAGCGGACGCCCGGCGACCACCCCCCGCAGGTTGTCGGCGATGAACGGCCCCTGCCGCACCGCGTACACCCCCGCCTTCGGGGTCGCCGGCCAGTCCTCGAGGGTCGCGCAGTCCCCCACCGCGAAGATCCGGTCGTCGCCCAGGGTCTGGAGCGTCGGGCGGGTGAGCACAAAACCGTGCTCGTCGAGGGGCAGCCCCGAATCGCGGAAGACGTCCAGGCTTCCGGCGCCCACCGCCCAGATGAGGGAGTCGGCGGGGACGACCTCACCGCCCTCGAGCCGGACGCCGCCGTCCTCGGCCGCGGCGACCCAGGCGCCCGTGCGGATCGAGATTCCCCGGGCCGCGGCATTGCGGCGGGCCCGGCTCGCCAGCGAGGGCGGGAACCCGGTGAGCACCTCGGGAAGCGCCTGGAGCAGCGTGATCCGGAGCGCGCGCTCGATCCCGGCGCGGCGAGCCGCCGCCAGCAGCCGTTCCCGGACGGTGAACGCCAGCTCGATGCCGCCAGCGCCTCCCCCGGCGACCACCACCTCGAACGGCCGGTCCGCGGCATGCGCCAGAAAGGACGACGAGAGCGTCCCGATCTCCCGCACCAGGCGCGCGATCGGACGGGTGGCGCGGGCCCGCTCCCGGACGCCGGGCAGGTCGAGTCCGGCGACGGTGCTACCGATGTCGAAGGAGACGAAGTCGTAGGCGAGCGGGGCGCGCCCCGCGAGCCGGATGCGCCGGTCGGGCGGATCCACTCCCACCGCGGGCGTGAGGACGACTTCGGCGCCCGCCAGCCGGGCCAGCGGGACCACGTCGATCTCGAGCTCCGAGGCCCGGTACTGACCGGCGACGAACCCGGGCACCATCCCGGAGTAGACGGCCACCGGCGTGTCGAGCACCACGGTCACCCGGGCCTCAGGCCACGGGCGCATCATCATCCGGCGGAGGACCTGGACGTGGGAGTGGCCCCCGCCCACGAGGACGACGTGGGGCCGGTAGGCCGGGTTCTCACGCATGATGGTCAGGGCGCAGCGGCGAAAGTATCGGCCATACAATCGCGGGTCCGGCGAATCGCGGAACCAGGGGAGGCTCCCGCATCCATCCCGCAGCCGGGAGGAGACGATCCATGCATCATCAGTTGACGAATCTGCGGCGGCATCCCGCGCTCCCGCTCATCGCCGCGCTCCTGCTCGCGTTCGCCTTCGGCTGCGCGGGAGGCGGGGACGAACCGTTCATGGAGCAGCCCTGCACGGATGACATGAGCCTCAACGAGTGTCTGGTCTTCCGTTCGGCCCAGTACGAGCTTGACACCGAGCGCGAGCACCCGCCGCGCGGCTTCCTGGATCCCGCCGTGTTCATCGAGCACGAGGCGTCCGGTTTCGCCAAGGTGCTGTGCTCGGCGGTGTTCCTCACGGGTCTCGATTTCGAGGCTGCCCAGCATCAGATCGGCGGCTTCACCTCGCGCTACCGGTACCGCGACCGGCTCCCCGGACGCGAGATCGACATGGACAACGGACGGGTCCACATCACGACGGACACCGGCGTGACGCGGACCGCGGTCCACCACGGCGACCAGGGTTGCGTCACGCTGCCGATCGGCGAGGACGCCCCCTTCTACGAGACGGTGCCGGTGACCTCCACCGTGAACCAGGACGACCCCTGGCCGATGGGCGACGTGCTCCCGGACGAGCCGCTGCCGGAGGACGTGGACGCCGAGAAGCTCGAGGCGGCGGTGGACGCGGCCTTCGAGGAAGGCGCGATGACGCTGGCCTTCGTGGTCCTCCACCGGGGCCGGCTGGTCGCCGAGCGGTATCGCGAAGAAGACGGCATCACCAAGGACACCCCGCTCGAGAGCTGGTCCATGAACAAGAGCCTCTCCGCGACGTTGGCGGGGATCCTGATCACCCAGGGGGACTACACGCTCGACCAGCTCGCTCCGATCGACGCCTGGCACGAGGACCCGAACGACGTGCGCGGGACCATCCGCATCCAGGACATCCTGCAGATGTCCAGCGGACTCCGTTGCCTCAACGCCGGCGATCCGGAGTGGGACGAAGCGACGATGGGCTATCCGGATCACCTCTATCTCTACACCAGCACCGTGGATTCCCACCTCTGGGCGACCCAGCGGGCGCCGCAGTGGGCGCCCAACACGGTCGGCCGCTACCGTAACTGCGACCCGGTCCTCACGAACCACATCGTGCGCCTCGGAGTCGAGGGCCGCGGCGAGAACTACCACCAGTTCCCGCAGAAGCACCTCTTCGACAAGATCGGCGCCAACCGGTTCGTCGCGGAAGGGGATCCCCACGGCAACTTCCTGCTGAACGGCTACGGCTTCGGCAGCGGACGGGCCTGGGCCCGACTCGGCCAGCTCTATTTGGATGGCGGCATGGCCCCGAACGGGGAGCGGGTGCTGTCGGAGGAATTCGTCGAGTTTGCAACCTCGGTGGCGCCCTCCTGGGAGGCTGACGGCCGGCCCATCTACGGCGGGCTGATCTGGATCAACAACCCGCCGCGCGGCGGGGAAAAGCGCTTCCCCGCGCTCCCCAACAGCACCTTCAGCTTCGCGGGCGCCGGCGGCCAGAGCACGATCATCGTCCCCGAACACGAGATGGTGATCGCGCGGCTCGGGCTCTACGAGGGGTCGCTCGACGGCAGCGCCAACCGGGCGCTCCAGAACGCGCTGGGGATGCTGGTGGAAGCGATTCCCCGGGCCGACGCGGCAAACTGACGCCCATGCGCACGCACCCCGTTCGGCTGGCGGTTGCCGGTCTCTCGCTGATCCTGCTCGCCGGCTTCGGATGTTCCGGGGCCGGTCCCGGGACTTCGAGCGACGGAGTCGCCCAGGCCCAGGGAGGGCCGCCGGCGCTCCCGTTGGAACGGCTCGCGCTGCCTCCCGGTTTCGAGATCGCCGTCTGGGGCCGGGTTCCCGGCGCCCGCTCGCTGGCCCGGGGTGACAACGGCACGATCTTCGTGGGGACCCGCGAGGCGTCCGGCGGGGTGTACGCGCTTCGCGACAACGATGGCGACGGGGAGGCCGATGAACTCCACACCCTCGACGAAGACCTCTTCATGCCCAACGGGGTGGCGATGCGGGACGGCAACCTCTTCGTGGCAGAGGTGAACCGGATCCTCCGGTTCGACGGCATCGAGTCGCGGCTTGCCGATCCGGGCGAGCCGGTGGTGGTGACCGACGATCTTCCCGACATGCGCCACCACGGGTGGAAGTTCATCGATTTCGGACCCGACGGGATGCTCTACGTCCCGGTGGGGGCGCCCTGCAACCGGTGCGCGTCGGAGAACCCGCTGTTCGCCTCCATCGCCCGGATGCAGCCCGACGGCTCGGGGTTGGAGGTCGCGGCGCGCGGGGTGCGGATGTCCGTCGGGTTCGACTGGCATCCGGAGACCGGAGCGATGTGGTTCACCGACAACAACCCGGACTGGCTCGGGGACGACAACCCGCCCGGCGAGATGAACATCCTCACCGAAGCCGGGCAACACTTCGGCTACCCCTACTGCCACGCCGGCGACGTGAGCGATCCCTGGTACGGCCGGAACCGGTCCTGCGACGAGTTCGAGCCGCCGACCCAGAAGCTGGGTCCCCACGTCGCCGCGATCGGGATGACCTTCTACCGGGGCGACCAGTTTCCCGAGGAGTACCGCAATCAGGCGATCGTCGCCGAACACGGCTCCTGGAACCGGACCGAACGGATCGGCTACCGCCTGACCCTGGTGCGGAACGAGGACGGCGTGGGGACCGCCTACGAGGACTTCGTCACCGGCTGGATCGGCGAACCCGACGAGCGCGCCTGGGGCCGCCCCGTGGACGTCCTCGAACTGCCCGGCGGCGACATCCTCGTCTCCGACGACCGCGCGGGAGCGATCTACCGGATTTGGTACTCCGGAGGCTGATCGGGCTCGGGGCGGCGCTGACGCTCGCCGCCCCGGCGTTCGCGCAGGACCGCGACCCCGCGGAATGGCCGCACTACGCCGCGGACCTGTCCTCGACCCGCTACTCCCCGCTGGACCAGATCCACGCCGGCAACGTGGACCAGCTGGAGATCGTCTGGCGCTGGACCTCGCGGAACTTCGGGCCGCGCCCCGATTTCAACCTGCGGACCACCCCGTTGATGCTGGACGGGGTCGTCTACGTCACCGCTGGCGCCCGGCGCGCGGCCATCGCGATGGACGCCGCCACCGGCGAGACGCTGTGGACCTACCGCTTCGACGAGGGGAAACGCGGGGAGTCGGCGCCCCGGCAGACCTCCGGACGGGGCGTCGCCTTCTGGAGCGACGGCGAGACGGCGCGGGTGTTTCTGGTCACCCCGGCGTACCGGCTGGTGGCGCTCGACGCGGACACCGGACGGCTGATTCCGGGATTCGGGCTCGACGGGATGGTGGACCTCCGGCGCAATCTGGGCCGGGAAGTGGATCTCGAGACCGCCGCGATCGGCTCCGGCTCGCCACCGACGGTGGTCGGAGACGTCGTCGTCGTGGGGGCGGCGCTCGTGAGCGGCAGCGCTCCGCCGTCGCCGGAGAACGCACCGTCGCCGGTCCGTGGCTACCACGCCCGGACCGGGGAACTGCTCTGGACGTTCCACACGATTCCCCGCGAGGGCGAATTCGGGAACGACACCTGGGAGAAGGACAGTTGGCGCACCACCGGGAACACCGGCGTCTGGGCCTGGATGAGCGCCGACCCCGAGCTCGGACTCGTCTATCTGCCGACCGAGGCCCCCACCGGCGACTACTACGGGGGGCACCGTCCGGGGGACAACCTGTTCTCACAGAGCGTGGTGGCGCTCGACGTCGCGACCGGGGAACGGCGCTGGCACTACCAGACGGTCCACCACCCCATCTGGGACTACGACCTCCCCACTGCCCCGGTGCTCCTCGACCTGACCGTGGACGGCCGGGAGATCCCCGCGCTCGCCCAGGTTACGAAGCAGGCTTTCACCTTCGTGCTCGACCGCCGCACCGGTGAGCCGGTCTGGCCGATCGAGGAACGGCCCATGCCGGCATCCACCGTGCCGGGCGAAAGGACGGCGCCCACCCAGCCTTTCCCCACGAAGCCGCCGCCCTTCCAGCGGCAGGGGGTGAGCGAGGACGACCTGATCGACCTCACCCCGGAGCTCAAGGAACAGGCGCTCCAGATCGCGCGGTTCTACACACTGGGCCCGCTCTTCACTCCGCCCACCGTCATGGTGCCGCGGGGCAACCGGGGAACGCTGACGGTGCCGGGCGCGCTCGGGGGGGCGAACTGGCCGAGTGTCGCGGCGGACCCGGAGACCGGGATCGTGTACGTGTCCTCGGGACTCGACGTGAACGTGCTCGGGCTCGAGAACGACCCGGAACGCTCGGCCATGGACTTCGTTCAGGGGACGCGCCGGGAGATCCGGCTCCCCGAGGGTGGCGGGCCGCAGGGTCTGCCGCTGCTGAAGCCGCCCTGGGGGCTCATCACCGCGCTCGACCTGAACCGGGGCGAGATCCTCTGGCAGGTCCCCAACAGCGACACGCCGGAGTGGATCCGCGAGCATCCCGCGCTCGAAGGGGTGGAACTCGGGCGGACCGGCCAGTCCGACCGCGGCGGCCTGCTGGTGACGAAGACGCTCCTCTTCGCTGGCGAGGGGTCCGGCATGTTCGCCGCGTTCGGCAGCGGCGGCCCCATATTCCGCGCCCACGACAAGGCCACCGGGGAGATCCTCTGGGAGTTCGCGCTGCCGGCGAACCAATCGGGTACACCGATGAGCTACGAAGTCGACGGACGGCAGTTCATCGTGGTCGCGGTCGGGGCCCCGAACCATCCGGCAGAGTTCGTGGCGCTCGCGCTTCCGGAAGCGCAATGAAGGAGAGGTCCCCATGAAGACCGTTCTTTCCCAATACCAGGAGACGGCCTACGCGCTGCTGCGCATGGTGGTCGGATTCCTGTTCTTCTGCCACGGCGTGGTGGCGGTCTGGTTCCTGTTCGGCGAGGGCACTCCCTACTCCCCGGCATGGCTTTACAACACCGCCGGGATCGTCGAGTTCGTGGCCGGCGCGCTGGTCCTCGTCGGCTACCGGACCCGGATCGCCGCGTTCCTCGCCTCGGGACAGATGGCGGTGGCCTACTTCTACCGGCATCAGCCGGACGGGTTGCTGCCCATCCAGAACGACGGCGAACTGGCGGCGCTCTATTGCTTCGGGTTCCTCTTGATCGCCGCCGCGGGATCCGGGAAGTGGAGCATCGAGTCGTGCTGTCCCCCGGGAGGCAGAAAGTCGGAATGATCCGTGACGAGGCCTGGGCGCACCTGACCGCCTGGTGCGAGACCGATTCGCTCCGGAATCACGCGCGCTCGGTGGAGATCGTCATGCGGGCGGCTGCCGGCCGCTACGGCGGGCCGGATGCGGACCCCGAGGTGTGGGGTATCGCCGGGATGCTCCACGACGCGGA
This sequence comes from Acidobacteriota bacterium, assembly GCA_009835985.1. Classification (GTDB taxonomy): domain Bacteria; phylum Acidobacteriota; class Vicinamibacteria; order Marinacidobacterales; family Marinacidobacteraceae; genus Marinacidobacterium. The sequence goes on from VXWI01000002.1 coordinate 10,356, forward strand.
CTACGAGAAGTGGCCCGAGGACCATCCGAGCCGGATCGTGGCGTGGCTCCGGGAACGGGGGGAGGAGGACATCGCCTACGCGATCTCGGGCCACTACACGAAATGGGGCGTCGCGTGGAAGTCGCCCATGGACAAGGCGCTCCTCGCCTGCGACGAGCTCACCGGGTTCATCGTCGCGTGCTGCCTGGTGCGGCCCGAAGGAATCTCGACGCTGGGCGCCCGGAGCGTCAAGAAGAAGCTGAAGGACAAGAGATTCGCGGCGAAGGTGGAACGGCACGAGTGCCGCTTCGGCGCCGAACTCCTCGGCGTGGATCTCGGCGACCACATCGAGTTCATCGTGGGCGCGCTGAAACCGCACGCCGAGGAGTTGGGGATCACCGGCCGTCAGCTCCATCCCTGATTCCGGGGAGGTAACGAAGGATGCGGAACATCTGTTGCGCCGGAATCGCGCTCGGCGTGCTGGGCTTCGCGGCCCCCGCGGCCCCGGAATCGCCCGAACCGCGCCGCCCGGTGCACACCTATTCCATCGTGGCCCGGGACCCCGCGACCGGCCAGTTCGGCGTGGCGGTTCAGAGTCACTGGTTCTCGGTCGGTTCGATCGTGTCCTGGGCGGAATCGGGGGTGGGCGCGGTCGCCACCCAGTCGTTCGTGAACCCGGCCTACGGGCCGCAGGGGCTCGAGCGGATGCGCGCCGGGGAGTCCGCTCCGGATGTCCTCGCGGCGTTGGTCGCGGCTGACGAAGGCCGCGAGGTTCGGCAGGTAGCGATGATCGACGCGGCGGGAGGGGTGGACGCCTGGACCGGAGGGAACTGCATTCCCGCCGCCGGTCACCTCGTCGGGGAGAACTTCTCGGTACAGGCGAACCTGATGGGAAGCGAGACCGTTTGGCCGGCGATGGCGGAGGCGTTCAAGAGCAGCGACGGCGACCTCGCGGAAAAGCTGCTGCGGGCGATGGAGGCCGCGGAAGAGGAAGGAGGGGACATCCGAGGCCGGCAATCGGCGGCCATCCTGGTGGTCCGGGGCGAGCCGAGCGGCGAAGCCTGGCGAGACCGTCTCTTCGACCTCCGGGTGGAGGATCACGAGGATCCGCTCGGGGAGTTGCGCCGGCTGGTCACCCTGCAGCGGGCGTATCACCACATGAACGCGGGAGACGTGGCGCTGGAGGTCGGAGACCGCGAGGCGGCGCTCCGGGAGTACGGAGCGGCGCGGACGTTGGTCCCCGACCACCACGAGATGACCTTCTGGCACGCGGTGGCGCTCGTGAACATGGAGCGGGTGGACGAGGCGGCGCCACTCTTCGCCTATGCGTTCAGCGACGAGAACGACTGGCGCGAGCTCGTCCGCCGCCTGCCGGGGGTCGGACTGCTGCCGGACGACGCCGCTCTCGTCGAGCGGATCGTCGCGATTCCACCGGAACGCCGATGACCCGGTGCAGCTCGCCCGGCGAGCGATACTCCCAGGACTCGGAGGATCGATAATGAAGCTGTTGCGATGGCCGGTCGCCCTGGTGGCGGCTCTGGTTTTTCTTGGAGGTGTAGCGATGGGGACTCATCAGCCGGCGGCGGACGACGCCGTCTCCAAACACATGGTGGCGGAGGCCACGCTCGCGGCCCACTTCGTGGACGCCGCTCTCAGGGCGGGGATGGATCGCGACGCGATCAACGGCGCGTTGCGCCGGATCGCGAACGAGACTGTCATTTCCGAGTTCTGGATCAGCGACGAGAACGGAGAGATCGCGTTCTCCAACATCGAGGGCGTGAACTTCGCGTTTCCCACCGACCCGTCAGCGGATTCACAGGCGGCTCCGTTCGCGGCCCTCCTGACCGGGGACGAGACCGTGGTTGTGCAGGGCGCCGCGCCCCGAGTGCTCGACGGCGCGGTCTTCCAGTACGTCGGCGTCGCCGGGGTAGATCAGCCCCGGATCGTGCAGGTCGGCCTCTCGGCTGCGGAACTCGCCGAGCCCTGACAGCGTGGCGGCGAGACGGAGCTCATTCGGCGGGATGGCTCGGCTGCACGCGTCGATGCATCCGGGGTAGCGACGAACCGTCCGCGGGCCGCCGTGCCGGCTGAGGCCGGCGTTCCAAGCCGGTGCGCCGTCCAAGTGGTCGGCGGCATGCGGTTTCGCCCGCCTGTCGGCGGTCGATGCCGGCCGGAGGCCGGCGCTCCGAGGCGGGCTAGAAGCTCGGGCCGAAGAGGACGGCGTTCATGAAGAGGCGGGTGAGGCCGTCCCAGAAGAGCCGGAAGTTGGGATCGTCGAGGAAGAGCACAACGCGACCGGCACCGACCCGCTCGGTCACCAGATAGGGCGTTCCAGCGAGACGGGCGAGGGAATCGGGGAAGGCGAAACCGCTGCCGAGGAGTTCGTCCGGATCGTCGGGGAAGCGGGCAGCAACCGCCACTGCCGGATCGGGCTCGAAGGCGAGGCTCGACCAGACCATCACCGGGAACGGCTCCTCGTAACCGAAGCTCAGGAAGCTCTCCGGGTTCGGAAGGGCGCGGAGGATGGCGCCGGGAACCGCCTCGGCGGGTTGCCCGGTTTCTTCCGCATCCGGTGAAGGATCATCGGGCCGTCCGCCGTCGGTCATGAAGGCGGATTTGGAAGCGAACCCGGGCTTGAGCCGGGTCCGGGTCCAGGGAACCTTCTCTCCGGCGAGCCATGCCGATGCCCCACGCATCCCGATCAGCACGCCGCCCGCCCGCGTCCAGCGTTCCAGGTGTTCGAGCGTGCGAGCCGCCAGGGGATCGCTCCCCGGTTCGGGGTACCCACCGTCCGGCAGGATGAGAACCCGGTAGTCCCGCAGATCCGTCACGGCGAGGCGCTCCCACGAGAGCGCGGTGAACGGAAGGCCAAACCGGCGCTCGAAGAGGTACCAGGGGCTGCCGTAGGCGGACGGACGCACCGGGCCGCCCATCACCATGGCGACGCGCCCCCGGGCGACCTGGATGAACTGGTCCGATCCGAGATGGGGCCCGGATGCCGTCAGCGGGTCGGCCACCCCGAGGACGTGGGCCCCGGTGGCGGCGAGCTCGGCGAGCCTGGCGCGGAGCGCCGGAAGATCCGGAGCTTCGCCGGCAAACACGAGCAGGGCGCCGCGACCGAAGCTCGCGGCGCCGATCTCGAACGCCGCAGTGGCCACGCGGAAGGGGACACCCGCCTCACTCAGCCAAGCCGCGGCGCGGACCGCATGATCGGTGTCCCCCCCGATCAGGAACCCGTACTCCGCGTCCCGGTTCCGGAACTCTCCCTCCGTGGGCGACGGCTCGGCGACCGCGTCCTCGAGGGACACGGCCTCCGACGCGTCGGTCGGCGGGAGGTCCGCGGCACCGGCCGTCCAAGCATCCAGCCGGTAGGTGAGCGGCACCGACCAGGCGGTGATGTCGTAGAAGGCATCAGCGCTCGTCCAGATGTCGGGATGCCCGAAGGAGGGGTCGGACCGGCGTTCGCGGTGTTCGTCAACGGTTTCGAGGAACTCCTCGCTGAAGCGCGCGTTCTGCTCGAGCAGCACCTGGAGCAGGCGCCCTTCGGGCTGGGCGCCCGCGACCACGAGACTCCCCGCCGGCAGCGTGACATCGGCGGCGGGACCACTCCGCGGGAACATGGGACGGGCCGCCCTCACTGTCATCTCGGATGAGGTCCGCCGCACCTCGATGCCGTTCCGGAGCAGGACCCCGCGCACGGCATCGAGCCGCGCGGGGTCTGAAGCACCCGAGAGCAGCCAGCCACCGGGACGCTCGCCTTCGTCGAGCGCCTCCCGCCGGTAGGCCAGGTAGTCGCGGAGCCGCCGCTCCCGGTGGGCCGCGGTGAGCGCCAACACGCTCCGGCCGGCGATCAGGTGCTGTTCGATCCCGTCCCGCAGCGTGTATTCGCCGCCCCCCGCGCGGGCGAGACGCAGCCCCCGCCAACCGCCTCCGGTCGTCTCCAGGGTGAAACCGATGGAGCCGGTGAAGTTCGGCAGCGTGTCCCAGTAGCCCGGGTCGAACTGCCCGAACTCCCACGGCGCGTAGGGGAAACCTTCCGACGCGAAGTCGGCCGCCATGGCCCGGCCGTACTCCACGAGCCAGTCGCGCTGGTTCGCCGTGAGCACGGTGTGGAGGGGTTCAACCATCCACGGGCCGATGTACGAGTCCGTCTCCCCGTGATGGTCCACGAAGACCATGGGCCTGGTATCGAGATAGAGCCGGACGAGCGCGCGGTTCTCGGGCTGGGTGCTCCAGACCGAATCCCGGTTCAGGTTGACCTGGTAGTGGTTGTTGTTCGTGGAAAGACCCCACGGGGCGCGGTGCTCGACCGCGTTCGGGTCCGGGTCGCCGTCCGGCCAGCGGGCGGTCGCCTTGAACCAGCCCGCGAAACGCTCGTGGCTGTCCGGGTTCGAGGCGGGAACGACGTACACCACCAGGTCCTCGAGCAGCCCGTCGTGGCGTCCGGACAGCAGCTCCCAGGCCATCCAGAGCGCCGCCTCGAAGGCGGCGGACTCGTTGCCGTCGTTCCCGTAGTTGAGGAAGACCCCGGCGGGGGTCCGCGCAACGATCGCCTCGGCTTCGGCGGCGGCGAGCCCGCGCGGGTCGGCGAGCCGCCGGGTGTCGCGCTGGATGTCCTCCAGGCGGGCGAGGTTGCCGGGCGAGCTGATGGTCAGCAGGATCGGGCCTGTAAGCAATTTTGTGTGCTGAGCCGGTTTTCACAGTTACACCGAGA
>VXWI01000092.1 GCA_009835985.1 Acidobacteriota bacterium
CGTGTCGTGCTGCTGCAGAAGGCCTGAGGGGAGTCGGCGGCGGATGAGCCGCGCCGCGCTGGTCCGGAATTGCTGGGCGGTCGCCCTGCTGTCGATCCCGCCCGCCGCGAGCGCGGAGGAGCCTTCCGAGACGGCGCGCCGGGTGCTGGCGGGGCTGACCCTCGAAGCGAAGGTGGGTCAGGTGCTGATGCCGCGCGCGCCGGCGGAGTTCAGGAACCTCGCGGACCCGGAACGCCGGGAGTTGCTCGAGATGGCGGAGTCGGGCCGGCTGGGCGGGGTCGTCGTCTTCGCCGGCAGTCCCGGGGGGACCCGGGGGATCACGACGGCCCTCCAGGACGCGGCCCCGCTTCCGGTGCTGGTCGCCGCCGACTACGAGTGGGGAACCCCCATGCGGACGGCCGGCGGAGTCCGCTTCCCGCCGGCGATGCAGGCGGCGGCGGCCCCCGATCCCGCCGCCCTCGAGCGCCAGGGCCGCATCGTGGCGCGGGAAGCGCGGGCGGTGGGCGTCCACCTGGTGCTGGCGCCGGTGCTCGATGTCCTCCAAAGCCCCTCGAGCGCGGTGATCGGCACCCGCTCCTTCGGCTCCGACCCGGATCTGGTGCGGGAGCTCGGGGTGGCGTTCCTGCGCGGGGTGGAAGCCGGAGGGGCGCTCGCGACCGCCAAGCACTTTCCCGGGCACGGCGGGACCGGCACGGATTCGCACCGGGGACTGGCTCTCGTGCCGGCGGATCGGGAGCATCTCGACGCGGTGGACCTCGCGCCCTTCCGGGCCGCCGTGGCGGCCGGGGTCTCCGCCGTCATGCCGGGCCATCTGGCCGTGCCCGCGCTCGACGGTCGGGAGGACCGTCCCGCCGTTCTCTCGCCGGAGATGCTCGACGGCCTGCTCCGGTCGGAGATGGGCTTCACCGGGCTCGTGGTGAGTGACGCGCTGGAAATGGAGGGTGCGCGGGCGGGCCGCTTCGACGGAGAAGTCGCGGCGGCGGCGCTCGGGGCAGGGGTGGACGTGATCCTGGTGCCCCGGGATCCGGTCGTGGCGTACGGAGCGCTCATCCGCGCGGTGCGCGCGGGCCGCCTCGCGGAGGCGCGTCTCGACGAGGCGGTCCTCCGGGTGCTGGAGGCGAAGGCGCGCCTCGGTCTCTTCGATGACCGCGCTCCCCCGGAGCCGCTCACCGCGGCGTTCGGCGATCCTGCCTCCCGCGACTTCGCGGAGCCGCTCTTCGCCCGCGGGTTGACCCTGGTTCGCGACCCCGAGGGACTCCTCCCCTGGTCCACGCGGATCACCGGGAACCAGTCCGGAGAATCTGCCCGGACCCCCCGCCTGCTCCTCGTCGAAACGCACCAGGAGGGTCCCTACGAGCCGGACCGCCGCTTCTTCCGCGGCGCGCTCCGCCGGCGCGGGGCGCTGGCCGCGAGGATTCCCACGACGCGTCACGGGGCCCTGCCGATCGCGCGGTTCGCCCGGGAGGCCGAGAGCGCCGACGCGGTGGTGGTCGCCGATTTCCGCAAGAACGGCCTCGAAATGCCCGAGGAGTTGCTGAACGCGGTCACCCCCTTCGCGGAGAAGCTGGTCGTGGTTTCCTTCGGCAATCCGCACGGCGTCCGGAACGCTCCCCCGGAGGCGGGAATCCTGCTCGCCTGGGACGGAGCGCGGGCGAATCAGGAGGCGGCAGCGGGCGCGCTCTTCGGGGAGAGCGCCCTCGAAGGACGCCTGCCGGTCCCGCTCGAGGGGCAGCCGGTGGGAGCGGGGGTTTCCAAACACGCGGAGCGGCAGCGGCTCCGCCCGGTCGAACCCGGGGAGGTCGGCATGAGTCCCGAAGGCGTCGAGAACATCCGCGCGGTGATCGAGGCGGCGATCGCGAACGGCGTGACGCCGGGAGCGAGCACGCTCGTCGCGCACCGGGGCAGGGTGCTGCTGCACGAGGGCTTCGGCCGGCTGACCTACGACGAGGACGCGCCCGCGGTGACTCCGGAGACGATCTACGACCTCGCTTCCCTGACCAAGGTGGTCGGCACCACCACCCTGGTGATGATGCTGGTGGAAGAGGACGCGCTCGACATTGCGCTTCCGGTGAGCGCCTACCTGCCGGAGTTCCTGGACCAGGCGCCTTCCGTGGAGGAGCGCGCCCGGAGGGCGGTGGTCACCGTCAGCGACCTTCTGGCCCACTCTTCGGGGCTCCCGGCGTGGATCCAGTTCTACCTCGAGTTCGACCCCGAGGCGCGGGGCCTGCCACCCGGGGACGCGCGCCGGATGGTCTTCGACCGGATCGTGGGGGCGGCCTCCGACTACGAACCGCGGACGGACACCGTGTATTCGGACAACGGCATCCTGCTGCTCGGTGAGATCATCGAGCGGGTCTCGGGCAAGCGGCTCGACGTTCTCGTCCGGGAACGCATCTTCGATCCGCTGGGCATGACGACCACCCGGTACCGGCCGCCGCTGGAATGGCTCGACCGCATCGCGCCGACCGAGGACAACCCTTGGCGCGGCCGGGTGGTCCGGGGACAGGTGCATGACGAGAACACCGTCGTCCTGGGCGAGGTGGCGGCGCACGCGGGTCTTTTCAGCACGACCGGCGATCTGGGCGTCTTCCTGCAGATGCTCCTGAACGGGGGATCCATGAACGGCGAGCGCCTGCTTCGCGCCCGCACGATCGCCCGGTTCACGAAACGGGCGGGGCTCGCCCCGGGCAGCAGCCGCGCGCTCGGCTGGGACACCCCGTCCCGGACCTCGTCCGGGGGTCCGTCCTCCGCGGGCGATCATTTCTCGGCCTCCTCCTTCGGGCACACCGGCTTCACCGGCACTTCGATCTGGGTGGATGCGGAACGCGAACTCTTCGCGGTCCTGCTCACGAACCGGGTCTATCCGACGCGGGAGAACGACGGAATCCTCCGGCTCCGGCCGGCGTTTCACGACGCGGTGAGCGAGGCGCTGGGCGACGGTCGCTGACCGCCGGCAGTTCCCATACACTCACTCGCTACGGCAACGCGGGCCGCTCCGGCCGCTCGAGTCTGGCGGGCGACGGCTCCGGGGAGGGAGACATCGAGATGAAGACGCTGAAGACGGGACTGATGCTTTTCGGACTGGCGGCCGCCGTCGGCTGCGGGCCGCCGGGAGAAACGACGGGCGGGACGCCGATGGCCTCTGATCCGGCGGACGCGCGTGCCGCGACGCCGGTGGCGGACCCGACCTGGCCCCGGCTTCCCGACGACTGGCTGATCGGGGAGGTCGGCGGGATCGCGGTAGACCTCGACGACAACATCTGGCTCGTCCAACGCCCCCGCAGCCTGAACGCCGATGAGACCGGGCTGATGCAGGATCCGCCGGTTTCCGCGTGCTGCAACGCGGCGCCGCCGGTGCTCAAGTTCGACACCGACGGGAACCTGCTCGACAGTTGGGGAGACGCGAACGGCTACCAGGGCGAGGGCTACGAATGGCCCGCCACCGAGCACGGCATCTTCGTGGACCACCTGGGCTACGTCTGGTTGGCGGGCAACGGCCCGGACGACCACCAGGTGCTGAAGTTCAGCGGCGACGGCACCTTCGTGATGCAGATCGGCCAGGCGGGCCGCACCGAGGGCAGCAACAGCACCGAGTTCCTCGGACAGCCCGCGGACATGGAGGTGGACCCGGAAACCAATGAGCTCTACATCGCCGACGGGTACCTGAACAAGCGGATCATCGTCTTCGACGCCGAGACCGGGGAGTACCGCCGCCACTGGGGCGCCTACGGCAACGAACCCTCGGACGAGGACACGGGCGCTTTCGAGCCCGGGATGGAGCCGATCCAGCAGTTCCGCACCCCGGTGCACGCGGTCCGCATCGCGCGCGACGGCATGGTGTACGTGGCCGACCGGGTGAACAACCGGATCCAGGTGTTCGAGAAGGACGGAACCTACGTGGACGAGATGATCGTCGAAGGCAACACGTTGGGGGCCGGCTCCACCTGGGACCTCGAGCTGTCGCCGGACGACGGGCAGACCGACCTCTACAACGCCGACGGCACGAACCAGCGGATCCACGTCATCGATCGGGCCGCGCTGGAGGTCGAGAGCTTCTTCGGACGCCGCGGACGTCATTCCGGACAGTTCCACTGGATCCACAACGTCGTGGTGGACTCCATGGGCAACTTCTACACGGCCGAAGTGAACACCGGCCGCCGGGCGCAGAAGTTCGTGGTGAGTCGCTGACCGGACAACCGCGGACACCCCCGACCGCCCCGACCCCGGTGGCGCGGGGCCGCGGCGCCCCACGGTTTTGCCGGGCGCGGGGCTTCCCGTACACTCATCCGGTTTGGCGCCGAAGCGGCGCCGGAACCGATACCCGTCGGGGCTGCGACTCCGGGAGAAAGCAATGAAGACGAAGAATCTGATTCTCTTGCTGATGGTTTTGGGGATGGCGTTTGCCGCCGGCTGTCAGGCCCCGGGCGAACGGACCAGCGGCGCACCGCTCGCCGACCCGCACTCGGGGCACGCCGGGGCGCCCGTGGTGGATCCCCACTGGCCCGTGCTTCCCGAAGACTGGCTCATGGGCGAGGTCTCCGGGATCGCGGTGGACATGAACGACCACATCTGGCTGGTGCAGCGTCCGCGCAGCCTGAACGCGGACGAAGCCGGGCTGGTGCAGGACCCGCCGCTCTCCGCCTGCTGCATCCCGGCGCCTCCGGTGCTCAAGTTCGACGCCGACGGGACCCTGCTCGACAGCTGGGGTGACCAGAACGGGTATCCGGGCGAGGGCTACGAGTGGCCGGCGAGCGAGCACGGCATCTTCGTGGACCATCTGGGCTACGTCTGGATCGCCGGTAACGGACCCGACGACCACCAGGTCCTCAAGTTCAGCGGCGACGGCACCTTCGTGATGCAGATCGGACAGGCGGGCCGCACCGAGGGAAGCAACAACACGGAGTTCCTTGGCCGCCCCGCGGACATGGAGGTGGACCCCGAGACCAACGAGCTCTACATCGCGGACGGGTACCTCAACAAGCGGATCATCGTCTTCAACGCCGAGACCGGCGACTACCTGCGCCACTGGGGCGCCTACGGGAACGAGCCGTCCGACGAGGACACGGGTCCGTTCGTTCCCGGCTCGGAACCCATCCAGCAGTTCCGGACGCCCGTCCACGCGGTACGGATCGCGCGGGACGGCATGGTGTACGTGGCCGACCGCGTCAACAACCGGATCCAGGTGTTCGAAAAGGACGGCACCTACGTGAGCGAGATGATCGTGGAGGGCAACAGCCTCGGCAACGGCTCGACCTGGGACCTCGAACTCTCGCCGGACGCGGGTCAGGTGGACCTCTACAACGCTGACGGCCAGAACCAGCGGATCCACATCATCAATCGCGCCGCCATGGAGGTCGAGACCTATTTCGGCCGCCGCGGACGGAACGCGGGCCAGTTCCACTGGGTCCACAACGTCGTCGTGGACTCGAACGGCAACTTCTACACGGCGGAGGTGAACCAGGGACGCCGGGCGCAGAAGTTCGTCGTGGACGGCGCGGGTGAGCTCCACTGATCGGGTGACCCCCAGTCACTGATCACTCGGCCCGGGCCGGATTTCGGGAGTCCGCGGCGCCTTGCGCCGTCGGGCTTCCGCTCGGCGCGAAGTGATGCGGGAGGCTGAGCGAACCGTGCCGAACCGTACCCGCGGCGTGGCCACCGTGCTGGCCGTCTCCCTCCTCGCCCTGGCCGTGGCGCCCCGCCCGGCGGCGTCGCACGACATCCCCGACGAGATCCGGATTCCGGTGTTCGTGCGGGAACTCGACGGAGAACTGCACCTCGTCGCCCGGGTGCCGCTCTTGCTGCTGCTCTCGCTGAACGTCCCCAAGTGGGGCGCCGGGTACCTCGACTTCGAGAGGGCAGGCCCGGTGCTGCGCCGCGCGGGGGAGGTCTTTGCTTCCGAAGCGCCCGTCTTCCATCCGGACGGCAGTCCGTTGCCTCCGACGCTCGAGGCCTACCGGGTCGCGCTGCCGTGGGACCGCACGTTCACCTCGTTCGACGCGGCGCGCGAAACGGTGCTCTCCGACCCGCTGCCGGCCGACACCCAGGTCTTCTGGAACCAGGGCTTTCTCGACTTCTATCTGACCTATCCGGCGCCCGCGGAGGGAAGCATCGCCATCGAATGCAACGTGGCGCCCGGCTTCGGCGACCGGGTGGCGCTGGACGTGCTCTACGAGCGGCGGGAAACGAGCGGAGAGGCGTGGAAGAGCAACCTCTACCACATCAGCATCCGCGAGGGCCGGGTGGTGCTCGACCCGTCACCCCTCCAGGCGTTCTTCGCCTTCGGGCGTTCGGGCGTCGAGCACATCCTCACCGGTTGGGACCACCTGCTGTTCCTGATCTGCCTCATCGCTCCCTTCGGGCAGCTCTCCCGGATCAAGCACCTGCTGATCATGGTGACGGGATTCACGGTGGCCCACTCCGTGACCCTGGTGAGCGCGGCGCTCGGCCACGCGCCCGAGGCGCCGTGGTTCGTCCCCCTCGTCGAGGGCGTGGTGGCGCTCTCGATCCTCTACACCGCCATCGAGAACCTCATTTCGGCGAGCGTCGTCCGCCGCGCCGTGCTGGCGCTCGTCTTCGGGCTGTTCCACGGTTTCGGTTTCGCGTTCGCCCTCGGTGAATCGCTGGCCTTCGCCGGAGACCATCTGCCGCTCGCGCTCTTCTCCTTCAACCTGGGGGTGGAAGCCGGGCAGGCCGCGGTGGTGCTCGCCGCGATCCCCGTCCTGCATCTCCTCTCGGGCACCGACCGGTCCAGGTTCGCGGTGAGCGCGCTGCTCTCGGTGGTCGGGGGGCACGCGGCGTGGCACCTGCTCGCGTCCCGCTTCACCGAGCTCTCGCGGGCCTGGGCGATCTCCGGTGGAGCCCCGCCCTCGTGGTCGTGGCTGCTTTGGCCCCTCGCGCTCGCCGGGGCGGCCGGCTGGGTGGTCGTCGTGGTGCGGCGGCGGAGGACGAGCCGGGCGGCGCAGTCCGTCTGAACCCGTCCGCCGACCCGCGCGCGAGCGGTTCAGCGGGGGTCGGATACCGCGGCCGTTCCACTCCGGGCTGCTAGGATGCGGCGCCGATGAGTCCGCCGCCCGTTTCCGCCTCCACCACTCCCATCTCGATCGAACGGGTCGCGGAGTCCCGGCTGCCGGAGGTGGATTTCGCGAACGTCGCCTTCGGCCGGGTCTACAGCGACCACATGCTGTCCGCGCGGTGCTGCGACGGGGTCTGGGAGGACGCCCGGATCGGTCCGTTCGGCGACCTCGCGCTGCATCCGGCGACCGCGGTCCTGCACTACGCGCAGGCGATCTTCGAGGGCATGAAGGCCCACCTCACCGACGACGGCGTCCCGGTGCTCTTCCGGCCCGAGATGAACTGGCGGCGGATGAACCGGTCGGCGCGCCGGATGGTGATGGCCGAGATTCCCGAGGACGTCTTCCTGGAAGGAATCCGCGAACTCGTCCGGCTGGACCGGGACTGGATACCGCCCAACCGGTTCGGCTCGCTCTACATCCGTCCCTTCCTGTTCGCCGCCGATCCCTACATCGGGGTGAGTCCTTCGCGGGAGTACCGCTTCCACGTCATGACCGCGCCGGTCGGGGCCTACTACGAGGGCTCGGTGAACCTCTACGTGACCCGGAAGTGGATCCGGGCTGCGGAAGGGGGCATCGGGGAGGCCAAGGCGGCGGGGAACTACTCGGCCAGCTACTACGGGATGAAGGAAGCCCGTGAGCACGGCTGCGACAACGTCCTGTGGCTCGACTCGAAGGAACACCGGTTCATCGAGGAGTGCGGCACGATGAACATGATGTTCGTCATCGGCGACCGGGTCGTGACCCCGCCCCTCAGCGGGACGATCCTGCCGGGGGTGACCCGCGACAGCGCGATCCGGCTGCTGCGCGACCAGATGGAGACGGGGGTGGACGAGCGGCCCGTCTCCATCGAGGAGATCGCCGAAGCGTCGGCGGACGGCAGCCTCCGCGAGTGTTTCGGGGTGGGCACCGCCGCGGTCGTGACGCCGGTGGCGCGGCTCACCGGCGGCGGCGTCGAGATCCGGCTTCCGGAAACGACGCCGGTGCAGGACGAACTGCGCGAGCGGCTGACCGGCATCCGTCTGGGACGGAGTCCCGATCCGTACGGCTGGGTTGATCGTCTGGTCTGATGCGCCCGTCGCCTTGACGTTGCTTGCGCGCATCGGCGGCGCGCTGGGTCTCCTAGCGCTCGCTGGCTGTGCGCCGCCCGGGAGCGACGATCCCCTCGAATCGGCGATCCTGCCCGGTCTCGATCGGCTGGTCGCGGAGGGGTCGGGAGATCTCCTCGGCAGGCGGGTGGGACTCATCACCAACCACACCGGCCGCACCATCGGCGGACAACCGGCCGCGGCCGCCCTGATCGCGGCCGGGGTGGAGGTGACCCGGCTCTTCGGCCCGGAGCACGGAGTATCGGGCTCGGCCGCCGCCGGCGAGGAGGTCGAGTCGGGGCGGGACCCGGAAACCGGCCTGCCGGTCGTCAGCCTCTACGGGGAGCGGCGCAGCCCGGACGGGACCTCGCTCGCCGGCCTGGACGCGCTCGTCTTCGACATCCAGGACATCGGGGTCCGCTACTACACCTACATCTCCACGCTGCGGAACGCGCTCACGGCCGCGAATCGGGCGGGAATCGAATTCTGGGTGCTCGACCGCCCCAACCCGAACGGCGGCGACCGGGTGGAGGGACCGATGCTCGATCCTGCATTCCGATCCTTCGTGGGCACGGACCGGCTGCCGCTCCTCCACGGGATGACGGTCGGAGAACTGGCCCGCCTCTTTGCGGCGCGCGAGGGGGCGGCGGTGCGGGTGGTGCCGGTGAGGGGTCTCACCCGCGGCACGCGTTGGGAAGAGACGGGACTCCCGTGGCGCCCGCCGTCGCCGAACATCCCGACGCTCGCGAGCGCCCTCGCGTATCCGGGGTTCGGCCTGTTCGAAGGGGTGATGCTCTCCGAGGGCCGTGGAACCGAGACCCCCTTCGAGGTGGTGGGGGCGCCCTGGGTGGATGCCGGCGCCTGGATCGGGGCACTCGGGGGAGGCGCGGCGCTTCCCGGGGTGCGATTCACCCCGGCACGTTTCACCCCCCGGCGGGTTCCCGCGGCGCCGAATCCGCGCTTCGCCGATGAGACGAGCAACGGACTGCGGGTCGAGGTCATCGACCTGACGGCCTTCCGGCCGGTGCGCACCGGCCTGACGGCGATCGAGGCGGTCCGCCGCACGCACCCCGGCGATTTCGGCTGGCGCGCGAACGGGGATCGCTTCTGGCTGGATCTGCTGCTCGGGACCGATCGCGTGCGCCGGGGGATCGATGCCGGGTTGCCGGTGGCCGACCTGATGGAGTCCGAGGAGGCCGCAGTCGGCGAGTTCCTGGCGGAACGAAGCCGTTACCTCCTGTATCCGGAGCGATGAACGGAGGTGAAGCCCGCGAACTACCCGTACCGGCGGCAGCCCCATCGGAAACCGGGGAGCGACGGCCGGAGACCACGGCCCCGAGACCCCGGGCGTTCCTGCTTCCGGCGGCGCTCTTCGCCGCTACGGTCGCCACCACCCTCTGGGTGGGAGGCGCGCTCGGCATCGCTGCCGAGGCGCCGGAACTCTTCCGGGCGCCCGAGGGCGCGCGCTCCGGCCTCGCGTGGACGCTGCTCTGGATCCGCTACGGGATCCCCTATTCGTTCTCGCTGCTGTTGATCCTCCTCTGCCACGAATTCGGGCACTACCTCACGGCGCGCTACTACCGGGTCGATGCCAGCCTCCCCTACTTCCTGCCGATGCCTTTCACGATCGTGGGGACGCTCGGGGCCTTCATCCGCATCCGGTCCCCGTTCCCGAACCGCCGGGCCCTCATCGACGTGGGGCTCGCCGGGCCCATCGCCGGATTCCTGGTCTGTCTGCCGCTCCTGGCGGCAGGGGTCGCCACCTCGCGTCCTGGCCCGCTGGCGTCGGGTGGTATCCAGTTCGGCGAACCCATCCTCTTCCAGTGGTTTGCGTCGGCTTTCGGGCCCGTCGTGCCCGACGGCCAGGTGCTGTATCTGAGCCCGATGGGACTGGCCGCCTGGTTCGGCCTGCTCGTCACCGCCATCAATCTGCTTCCGATGGGCCAGCTCGACGGTGGACACGCGCTCTACGCGGTGGCCCGAGGGCGCGCCGCCCGGTTCTCCCGGACGGTCCACCTGCTCATGTTCCCGCTGGCCGTGTGGTCTCCGACCTGGCTCGTGTGGGGGCTGCTCTGCCTCCTGCTCGGCGCCCGGCGGCCCCATCCCCCAACCCTCGACGACGCCGCGCCCCTCGGGCGGAGCCGCCAGCTCCTGGCGGCGGCGGGCGCCGTCACCTTCGCCCTCTGCTTCACTCCGGAGCCGGTCGTCATGGATTGGGGGATGCTGTTTGGTCCGTAAGTCCGCGCCGGGCGGAAGCCCCCCAGGAGGATGCGGTTCGCGGGCACGGCAACCACTTTGACAAGGCCCCCCCCGGGGTCTACCTTTGCAATGACAGCCCGGCGACCCGAAGGGTCGTCGGGTCCTTCTCTTTCGGGCCGAAACAACCCTGATTCCGGCCCTTTTCCGGGGAAACCCACCATGACCTCCACCCCTGCATCGGACCGCGTCCTGATTTTCGACACGACGCTCCGGGACGGCGAACAGTCACCGGGCTGCAGCATGGGTCTCGAAGGCAAGCTTCGGATGGCCCGGCAACTCGCGCGACTTAGGGTGGACATCGTGGAAGCGGGTTTTCCGGCGGTGTCCGAAGGCGACCACGAGGCGGTGCGCGCCATCGCCCGCGAGGTGGAAGGGCCTCGGATCGCGGCGCTGGCCCGCTGTGTCCCGGGCGACATCGAGGCGGCGTGGGACGCGCTTCGGGACGCCCCCCGGCCCCGGCTCCACGTCTTCCTGGCCACGAGCGCTCTGCACCGGGAGTTCAAGCTCCGGATGGCGAAGCGCGAGATCGTGCGCCGGACTGCCGAATCGGTCGCGGCGGCGCGGGAACGGACGGAGGACGTCGAGTTCTCTCCCGAGGACGGGTCGCGGACCGAGCCGGACTTTCTCGCCGAAGTGGTGGAAACGGCCATCGAGGCCGGCGCCGCCACCGTCAACATCCCGGACACCGTGGGCTACACGATGCCCGCGGAGTTCAGCGCCCTGATCGGCCACCTGCGCCGGACGGTCCCCAACATCGACCGAGCGGTGATCAGCGTGCACTGCCACAACGATCTGGGAATGGCGGTGGCGAACAGCCTCGCCGCCATCGGTGCGGGCGCGCGCCAGGTCGAATGCACGGTGAACGGCATCGGCGAGCGCGCCGGCAACGCCTCGCTCGAGGAGGTGGTGATGAGCCTGCGCACCCGGGAGGACCTCTACGCGGTCACCACCCGAATCGACACCCGCGAGCTCTATCCCGCGAGCCGCCTGCTCTGCGAGATCACCGGCATGGTGGTGCAGCGGAACAAGGCGGTCGTCGGGGCGAACGCGTTCGCCCACGAGGCCGGGATCCATCAGCACGGAGTCATGCGGAACCGCGCCACCTACGAGATCATGCGTCCGCAGGATGTCGGAGTGCCGGGCAACGTTCTGGTGCTCGGCAAGCACAGCGGCCGCCACGCCCTCCGGGCCCGGCTCGGCGAACTCGGTTTCGCGCCGGCGGAGAGCGAGATGGACGCCATCTTCCGCGACTTCAAGCGCCTTGCGGACCGCATCCGGGAGGTGGACGACGCCGACCTGACCGCTCTCATGGGACAGCGGGAGGTGGGCCGGCCGGCGCCCTCGAGGGAGGCACGGGCGACCTGAAGCTTCGCCGTCGACGGCAGCGGGGAATTCCCGGATCGGTGCACGCAAGGTTCCTCCCGGAGCACTGTCGTATAGGCTCCGCGCCCCTTGTCCCCCAAAAAGCGCTCAGGTCCCCGGGGCTCGCTCGAAAAGCGGTCGCTCAAGGTTCTGTCGCGACTGGCTCAACTGGACGATCCCGGGGAGCTGCCGGCGCTGCTCGGTCCCCTGGTCGCGAAGCGGCATTCGTTCGCCGCCTACCGGAAGGCGGCCCGTGAGCTCGTCGCCGAACGGGCCGAGGCGCGTGCCCGGCGTCTCGGGGAGCCGACGCTCTCGGACGCCGAGCGGCAGGCGCTCGGGCGGGCGGGCAGCCGGCTGCTGGGGCTCGCGCAGGGGGGCTCCCCGCTGGCCGGGTTCTCGGACGAGGCGCTCGAAGCCGTCCGGACCGAACGCGACCCGGTCCGGCTTGCCGATCGTCTCGGCGAACTCGACCCCGACGGCGATTGGGACGACGTGCCCCGCATGGGACTGTTGAACGGCCTGGTTCTGGTGGCGGTTTCCTCCGAGGCCGAGCGCCGCTGGCGTCTCAAGGAGGCGGAGAACCGGGCGCGCACCCGGCGCGCCCGAGAGGACGGGGAAGGAAGGTGATGGCCGAGAAGCCGCGCACGCTGTTCGACAAGATATGGGATGCCCACGAGGCCGTTCCGGCCGGTGCGGACCATCCCGCGGTCATCTACGTGGACACCCACCTGATCCACGAGGTGACTTCGCCGCAGGCCTTTGTCCTGCTCCGGGAACGGGGGCTGCGGGTCCGCCGCCCGGACCGGACCTGGGCCACCGTGGACCATTCGATTCCGACGCGTTTCGTGGAGGGCCGGCCCGCGTTCCTGAATCGGGCCACCCGGAATCAGGTGGAGACCCTGGAGCGGAACTGCGAGGAGCATGGAATCCCGCTCTTCCGGATGGGCGATCCCGGGCAGGGGATCGTCCACGTGATCGGTCCGGAACTCGGCCTCACCCAGCCCGGACGCACCATCGTCTGCGGCGACAGCCACACGAGCACCCACGGCGCCTTCGGCGCCTGGGCGTTCGGGATCGGGACGACGGAGGTCGCCCAGGTTCTCGCCACCCAGTGCCTGCTGCAGGAGCGGCCCCGGACGCTCGGCATCGAGATCTCGGGACGACTCGGGGCGGGCGTGTCGGCCAAGGACCTGATTCTCGGGGTGATCCGGAGGTTCGGCGTGGCGGCGGGCCGGGGGCACGTCATCGAGTACCGGGGCGGGGCGGTCGAAGCGCTCGACATGGAAGCGCGCATGACCCTTTGCAACATGTCCATCGAGGCGGGAGCGCGGGCCGGCCTGGTCGCCCCGGACGAGACGACGTTCGAGTACCTCGAAGGGAAGGAGCACGTCCCGGCCGGGGACGGCTTCGCCGAACTCGTCGTCCGCTGGAGCCGGTTGCCCACGGACGAGGGCGCCGCGTTCGACCGGTCGTTGTCGTTCGATGCGGGGTCTCTCGAACCCATGGTCACCTGGGGGACGAACCCGGGAATGTCGTGCGGGATCTCGGAAGCCGTCCCGGCTCCGGCCGATGCCGAAGAGCGCGCGGCGCTCGACTACATGGGGATCGAGGCGGGGCGGCCGCTGCTGGGCCGGCCCGCCGACGTGGTCTTCATCGGGAGTTGCACCAACGCCCGGATCTCCGACCTGCGGGCCGCGGCGCGGGTGCTGGCCGGCCGGCGAACGAATCCCGCGACTCAGTTGCTGGTGGTGCCGGGGTCGGCGAAGGTCCGCCGCCAGGCGGAGGCGGAGGGGCTCGACGAGGTGTTCCGGAGCGCCGGGGCCGAATGGCGGGCGCCCGGCTGCTCGATGTGCATCGCCATGAACGGGGACCGGCTGTCGCCGAAAGAACTCGCCGTTTCGACGTCGAACCGGAATTTCGAGGGCCGGCAAGGACCCGGCGGCCGGACGGTGCTGGCCTCGCCGGTGACCGCCGCCGCCTCGGCGCTCGCCGGAGCGGTGGCCGATCCCCGACCCTTCCTCCAGAACTGAATCCGGTAACGCCCCATGGAACCCGTCGTTCGCATCGCCTCCCGCACGGTGGTCCTCGCCGCCGACAACGTGGACACCGACCAGATCATTCCGGCCCGGTTCCTGACCGGCACCCGCACGGATGGGCTGGGAGCCTCGCTGTTCGCCGACTGGCGGCGCGACGGAGCCGGGGAGCTGCGTCCCGATTTCCCGCTCAACCGGCCGGAGGCCAAGGGGGCCCGCATCCTGGTGGCCGGCGCCAACTTCGGCTGCGGCTCGTCGCGCGAACACGCGCCCTGGGCGCTCACCGACTACGGCTTCGCCGCCGTGGTGAGCCCTTCCATCGCCGACATCTTCAAGGGGAATGCGGTCCGGAACGGCCTTGTCCCGGTGGAGATCGAGCCGTCGGCGCACCGGGAACTCCTCTCCCGACCCGGAACCGAGATCGTGATCGACGTGGCCGCCGGGACCGTGTCGCTCCCGGACGGGGGCTCGGCCCGGTTCGAACTGCCCCCCTTCGCACGCCGCTGCCTGCTCACCGGGCGAGGCCCGCTGGACTTCCTGTTGGAACAGAAGTCGGCGATTCTCCGCTACGAGCATAGGAAGGACGACGTCGCCGAAGCCCCGTGAGCGAGCGGCGGCGTTGCGGGTGGGCCGAGGGGACCTTTCCCGAGTACACGCGGTATCACGACGAGGAGTGGGGCGTTCCGGCGCGCGACGACCGGACGCAGTTCGAGTTCCTCGTGCTGGAGTCCGCCCAGGCCGGCCTCAGCTGGGCCACCATCCTGAAGCGGCGCGAGGGATATCGAAAGGCATTCGCGGGCTTCGACCCGGAGAGGGTCTCCCGGTTCCGGAGACCGCGGGTCGAGCGGCTGCTCTCGAACCCGGCCATCATCCGCAACCGCGGGAAAGTGGAGGCCGCGGTCAACAACGCACGGCGTTTCCTCGAAGTGCAGCGGGAGTTCGGGAGCTTCAGCGACTACATCTGGAGTTTCGTGGGTGGGGCGCCGCTCGTGAACCGATGGCGGCGCGATAACGATGTCCCCGCGGCCTCGGAGCAGTCGGTGGCGCTGGCCCGGGATCTGAAGGCCCGCGGCTTCCGTTTCGTGGGCGACACCATCCTCTACGCCCACATGCAGGCGACCGGTCTCGTGAACGACCACCTGGTGTCCTGCTTTCGGCACCAGCAGGTTCAACGGGAGTGAGCGCGTGCGGGCCGGACCCGTGATTCCGACACCGAC
>VXWI01000118.1 GCA_009835985.1 Acidobacteriota bacterium
CCCGCCATGCCGCCCGCGGTGACGGCCCGCCCTCCCGCGATCCTCGTTCCGGCAGTCGAATCCTCCGCGGCCGAAGACGATCAGGGTTTCGCGGTCTTCGAAACCACGGACCGCGAAGCCGAGGCCCGCCTGGCGGTGTCACTCCTGGTGCGTTTCCGGGACCGGTGGGCGCGTGACTTCCGGGGTTACCACCGTTGCGCTTTCCTCGCCCGGCAGCCGGGGTCCTATCTCGACGCGGTGGAGGTCGCCCTCGCCGAGCGCGGAATCGCGCTGGCAACCCCGCTCCGGCCCGTCCTCACCCGTCATCCCTGGGTCGCTTCGGTTGCGGACGTCCTCGAGTTCGCAGCCCGCCCGGGGCGTATCTCCCTGGGCCTGAACCTGCTACGGACGCCGTTCCTGAAACTTCCCGACCTCTCGGGAACGCCGCCGCGCGCGGCCGACGTGCTCGCCGGAGAACTGCTTCGCACCGGCTGCCGCGACACCAATGGGCCCGAGGAGCTGGACCGGATCGCGGAGAGGCTCGACCAGACCGCCGAGCAACTGCTCCGGGCTCTTGAAACGAGCGAGCGCCCGGCCGCCGGCCTGGGTCTACAGGGGTCGGCGGACCGCCAGCGGGAGCGCGCCGGACGGCTCCGGGCCGCGGCCGGCACGCTCGCCCAGCTCTCCCGGCTCGCCGTCTCCCTCCGCCCGCTGCGCGACGAGACCGCGGCATTCCGGGAAGCGGCCGAGACCCTGGCCCGGTTCCTCGAGACCCACTTCGATCCGCCCGACGAACAGATTCCCGACGTGCGCGACACCGTGCTCCAGGCGCTCCGGCAAGCGGCGGCGGCCGCCCCGGCGGACGCCCGCGCCGGAGGCGGGCTCCGGTTCCGCCACCGGATCCGGCGGCTCCTGAACCACCGTAGCGTCGCGCGCGGCCACGGCGGGCGCGGCGTCCATCTCATCGCCGCCGGCGACGCGCCCTTCGGCGACTATGACTTCATCGCCCTGCTCGGCATGGTGGACGCCGACTGGCCGGGCCCGCGGCCCGGGAACATCTTCTTCCCGAACCACCTGCTCGCCGGGGCCACCCGGACGCGTCACGGCGGGAGCCGGGATCGGGAGATCCGCCTGCTCCGCTCGCTCCCGGCGCTCCCCGCTTGCGCCAGCGCATTCCTGCGCCCCCAGCTTGACGACGGTTTCCCGGTGGCGCGGTCGGCGCTCGAGGTCGAGTTGTCCGAGGCGGTGGCCGCCCCGAGTCCCGGCTACCCGCTGCTCCCGGCATTGGGGGCGGATGTGTCCGGCACCCCGCCCGAAGACGTGGCAGCCGAGCCGCTCGCGAGCACCCTCGACCGCACCAGCACCGCGGCCGCGGTGCTGGACGGACCGCTTTCCCCGACCGCGCTCGACACCTACGCGAAGAGCCCCGCCCAGTTCTTCGCCCGCTACGTGCTGCGTCTCGACGAAGAGCGTCCCCTCACGGACGTCCCACCCCCCACCGAGCGCGGCGAACTGCTCCACGCGTTCCTGGAGCGGGCTTACCCGGCGCTCGAGGGGGCCGGACTCGCGATCGACGTGGCGGGCCTGGACGAAGTCCTGAGTTTCCTCCGGGACGAGTACCGGCGCTTCGCGGCCGCCCGGAACATGTCGGCCACCGACCGGAAGATCGAGGAGGCCTGGCTCTTCGGTTCCCACGCGACCCCCGCGGCGATGGAGTGGTTCCTGCGGGAAGAGGTGGCGCGGGGCCCGGCGGCGGTGGACCGCATCGAAGAGTGGGTCGCGGGAGACGTGGAAGGCATCCCCATCCGGGGACGGCTGGACCGCGTGGATCGGCTTGCCGGAGGCAGCCGGCGGGTCGTCGAGTACAAGTCGGGCCGCTACTACGAGAAACCGCTCCAGGCGCGCCTCTACGCCCGGGTTCTGGAGAGCGGCGGCGAAACGCCCACGTCGTTCGCCATCCCCTACTTCGGCAACCGCCGCTGGATCGGCCCCGAGGACGACCCGAACGACGCCGAACAGGACGCCCGGATCATCGCCATCCGGGAGGGCTTGGCGCGGGGCGATTTCTCGCTTCCCGACGAAGACGGCCGGTTCGACTTCCACCTCGTGGTCCGTCGGGATCTCGGGGACCTGCCCCGCGGCGACTCGAATGGCGCGCGCGGCGAGCCACGGGACGGATCGGGAGGGGCCTGACCCGATGACCGACGCCGTGTCTCCGCCCTCGGACGCCGCCGCACGCGAAGCCGCGGCCGACCCCGGCCGCAACGTGGTCCTCCGCGCTTCCGCCGGCACCGGAAAGACCACCGTGCTCACGAGTCGCTACGTCCGGTTGGTCGAGGCGGGCGTGCCGCCGCGGAACATCCTCGCGCTGACCTTCACCCGGAAGGCCGCCCAGGAGATGAAGGACCGGATCCTGAGGGAACTCGGGGAGCCGCGGCGCCGCGGGGTCCTCGCGAGCCGTTCCGATATCGCCGACGTGAACATCTCCACGCTCGATGCCTTCACGCTCGGCCTGATCCGCGAGTTTCCGTTGGACGCGGGCGTGAGCCCCGGCATCGAAGTCCTGGACGAGCGCTCGATGCCGGTGGTCCGCGCCGAGGCCATCGAACGCGTCTTCTCCGGAGTGACCGGCTTCGACCGGGAGGTGCTGGCTGCGCTGCCGCTCCTGCTGGGACGTTCGGCCAGCCAGGTACGGGAAGCGGTGGACAACTATCTCGAGCGGCGCCTCGCCTGGAGAAGACTGTTTGAGGCGAAGGCCGCCGAGGGCCGCCGGCCGCCGTCGCGCCCCCGTCTCCACGCGTTCCTTCGACCCGTAGCGGAGTCCTGCCGGCGTCTCCGGGAGGCAGCCCCGGACGGGTCGGCCGGCTTCGAGATCCCCTTTGCGGTCGGACTCGCACTGCGCGGCGGGGAACAGGGAAGCGGCCGGGACGCTCTCGACCGGGAGGCGCTGGAGCGCTTCTTCCGCACGGACCTCAAGAACCCTCCCAGGGACGTTCCCGAACCGCTCAGGGCGGACTACGCCGCGGTCACCGCGAAGGTCCGGGAGTTCCGCGCCGGCTGGCTCGACTACCTCAACGAGCACGCCTTCGGACCCGTGTGGAAGCTGTTCCAGGCGGTGGAACGGGAGTACGACCGGCTGAAACAGGAGCGGCGGGTGATGGACTTCGACGACCTCACGCTCGCCGCCACCCGGCTCCTCCAGGGTCTCGGGGAGTTCTCCGCGAGCCGTTTCCGATTGGAGGCGCGATACCACCACGTGCTGCTGGATGAGTTCCACGACACCAGCGACCCCCAGTGGGAACTCCTGAAGGGGATCATTGCGCCCTGGACCGCCGGTGAGGGGCTCGCGTCCGAAGAGGTCCGCCGGGTGACGAACGGAAGGCTCTCCCGGCCGACCATCTTCGTCGTCGCGGACCACAAGCAGTCCATCTACCGGTTCCGCGACGCGCGGGTGGAAATCCTGGGCCGGGCGGAGGACGCCATAAAGGCGCTCACCCAGCCCGGCGATGAGCCCTCTCCCCGGCTCGTGCTGCGGTGGAACTTCCGCTCGAACCTGCGCCTGCGGCGTTTCGTGAACAGCGCCGGTACCGAAATCGCGGCGGCCTCCCGGGCCGCTCCGGAATCGGACTGGGCCTTCCGCTACGACGACGACGACCACTTCCCGGCCGGGGAAGGCCCGGACGGCGAGCCGCCCGCGCTGGCCGTCGCGGTGGCCGGCGACCACGAGGACGCCGCCGCGCGGATCGCGGCGCGCATCGACGCCCTGCTCGACGGCGGCGCGGCGCGCCCGGAACAGGTCGCGCTGATGGCGAGGAACAACCGGCACCTGGGCGTCTATCTCGAAGCCCTCAAGCGGCGCGGCATTCCCACCTTCCTCTTCAAGGGCGCGGGGTTCTTCGACACCAGCGAGGTCCGGGACCTGCGGGCGCTGTGCCGCTTTCTCGCCCGGCCGCACTCGGACCGGCGCGCCGTCGAGCTGCTCCGGTCCCGGTTCTTCGCCCTCCCGGGAGACGATTTGGCGCGCCTGCGGCAAGCCAGCGACTCCGGGACGCCCTTCGCCGAGCTTCTGCTCGCCGAAGGGAGGAGACTCCCGGAGGACCTGCCGGCCGGAACCCGCAGACGGCTCGGAGACGCCGGCAGCGTCGCAAGCCGCTGGGTCCACCTTTCCCGCCGCCTCCCGCCTTCGCGTACCGTGGCCGCGATCCTGGCAGAGACCCGCTACCTCCTCCGCGCCGCGGCCGCCGTCGGCGCCTCGCACGAGCCGGATCAGGAACACGCGAACGTGACGAAGGCGCTCCAGCTCCTCCGCGGACTCGAGCGCACCGGGTTCGCGAGTTTCGAGCGCGTGGCCGAAGGGTTGGAGAGCGCCGCGAACGGTGACGCCACCCAGGGTGCGGTCGAGGCCACGGGCGCCGTGCAGGTACTTTCGATCCATGCCGCGAAGGGGCTGGAGTTCGAACACGTGTTCATCGTGGACTGCGGGGGCAGCGGGCGACCGGAGACGAAGATCCCCCGGGTCGTGGAGACCGCGGACGGCGCCTGGAGCATCGCGCTCGTCACCCGGGGGAGCGCCTGGCAGGTCACGGATGGGGGACGCGCGGACTCGGAAGAGCGCCGCTGCATGTACGTGGCGATGACCCGCGCGAAGGCGAGCCTCACCCTGTCCTGGAAGATGCGCACTACGAGGGCCGGAAAACCGCACGGGTCCGATCTGCCCCGGTACCTGCCCGCGCGCCTCGCGACCCTCGCGTCAGGCACGATCGGGAAAGAGGCCGAACCCTTCACCTGGGCAGGGCACCGGTTCGAAGTTCTGCCGGCCGCCCCGGATCCCGTGGGCCGCCGCGCGGGTTCTGGCCCACCGCCCGCGTGACTCTCCGCGGACCGGACGGCGGACCGGCCGCGAGCGGCCGCGGCCGCGCGGCGACCGCCACGCGGGTTCTGGCCCACCGGCTTTTCCACCGGGCGTGCCGTCGGGAGACCGAACCGGATCTGGAGGCTGCGCTCCGTCTGGTCGATGAGAGGCTGGTCCCCGCCGCGAAGGCGCGCCGCGACGTTGCCGAAGCGGCGCTGGCGTTCGCCCGAGGGGCCTTCGGCGAACACCGGCCAGGGGGACGCCTCGAGGGAGAACTGCGCGAAAACGTCCGGGTGGGGCTCCGCCGCCGGGACGGGAGCGCCCGGGTGGTCCTGATTCCGAGTCTGATCCTCGACCGCGACCGCGCCGGCGCATCGGTCCTGACCATGCAGGAGTGCGACGCCGAAGCCGCCGAACGACGCGTCCACCGTTACCGGCAGGCCGCACGCGTCCTGTTCCGTGGGCCCGTCAGGGCGTTCGTCGTTCGCCCGGAGGGGGTCCTCGACGAACTTGACCCGGACCCCGGTCCTAGTCGCAGCGCACCGCGCGGGGAGGCGTATCCAGACAGCGGATGTTCGCCGTCCGGCCATCCGCAATCCGGGCGCAGGCCCCGGTGATCGCGGCCCGGATCGCGTCGGCTTCGGTGGCGCCCTGGGCGGTCACCGTGGCCTGGCGGCCCGCCATCTCCATGGCGACCTCGCAGCGGGCCTGTCCCATCGTCAGCGTGGAATAGACGAGGAAGACGACCAGCAGAGCGAAGAGCCCGGACACGAACCAGCCGATCCGCCGAATCCGGGGCTTCATGCCGTTTCCCGGACCAGCGGCCGGGTCAGGCAGGTGGGGCCTCCCGAACCGTTCTGGCTGATCTCGCTGCCCTCGTAGGTCAGTACCTCGAATCCGGCGTCGCACAGCCGGGCGTTCGTCATGCGGTTGGCGGCGATGGCAAGGAGAGTGCGTCCGCCGAGCGCCAGCACGTTCGCCGCCATCGTGCCCCGTTCGGCTTCCTCGATGGGGACGAAGCGGAATCCCCGGTCCTTCAGCATCTCGACCGTGGGAACGGCGAGGAAACGCAGGTCGGCCAGCATCGTCCGGCGGTCAACCACGCTGATCAGCGACATCAGGTGGAGGCAGCAGTGGGGCCCGTCGCCGAACGGAAGTGGCGCCGAGATGACCTCCACGCCGTCCTCCATCAGGATCTCGCCCAGTTGGGCGATTCCCGCCGCGTTCGTGCGGTAGCCCTCACCCGCCAAAACGGTGCGCTCGTCGAGCCAGACCAGGTCGCCGCCTTCCGCGAGCCCCGGCGCCTCGATGGCGCCGACCACGGGAATCCCCTGCCCTTCGTAGATGCGGGCGTGCGCCGCGGGTTCGCCGCCCCGGCCCTCCTTGCCCATCCGCATGAGGAGCATGCCCCGCCGTGATGGGAACGAGGCATCGTGGCAGTAGACGGCGTCGGGGGTCAGACCCGGAACCGGCGCGTCCAGCTCCACGAGGTCCACGCCGCGTTCGAGCAGCAGCGACCGGATCCGGTCGTGCTGGTGGACTGCCGGCGCCTCCTCGGGCGGACGGAGGTACCCGAGTTCCTGCCAGGACGCACCCGCGTTCCAGCCCACGGCGCGGGGGCCGATGAGGAGCGAGCGCACGAGCTTCCCGCACATGTTGGGAGGCCCGAGGCCGGCCGGCGCCAGCGTCGCGGTTGTCATGGCCGCGGAACGCTAGCAGCCTGTGGTGAAACCCACGTGAGCGCCGAGGCCCCCACCGGGAGAACTGGGGGCGAGGCGCCCGGCTGACAAGGCGCGTGAGGGAGGAATACCGGGTGTATTCCGACCGAAACGCAACGCAGAGCGCCTCGGAGAGGCGCGGTTCAGCCCGGATGCCTCGCCTGTCGAGCCCCCACCGGGAGAACTGGGCCGCGTGGGTTTTGCCACAGACTGCTAGCAGCGCTCAAGGTCGTTATGCTCGGGCGCGCTGGAGGCCGATCCATGACCATCCTCACCCGGAAGAAGCGTTTCCTCCTCACTCCGGTGGCGTTCGCGGCGCTCACCGCCCTCGCCGCCTGCGGTTCCGAACCCACGCCGCTGCCCGGCGTGACCGCGTTCACCGGCGCCACCCTCTGGGACGGCACCGGAGGTGCGGCAGTCGAGAACGCGGTCATGGTGGTGGACCACGGACGCGTCGCGGCCGCGGGACCGGCCGACGAAGTGGACGTGCCGCCCGGCGCCGCCGTGGAGGACCTCGGCGGCAAGACGGTCATCCCCGGGTTGATCAATGCGCACGCCCACGCGGGCGACGTCATGGGACTCGAGACGGGCCACTACACGCGGGAGAACCTGATTCGCCAGCTCGGCCTCTACGCCCGCTACGGCGTCACCAGCATCGCCTCGCTGGGGGGGGACGGCCCCGAGGCGGCCCGGTTGCGCGACGAGCAGGACGACGGTCTCGACCGCGCCCGGATCTGGATCGCCGGCGAGGTCGTCTCGAGCGGCACCCCGGAGGAGGCCGCGGAGTCGGTGGCCCGAAGCCTCGCACTCCCCACCGACTTCCTGAAGATGCGGGTGGACACCAACCTCGGCGCCAACGAGCGCGTCTCCCCGGAGACCATCGAGAAGGTGATGGAACTCGGCCGGGAAGCCGGAAAGATGGTCACGACCCACATCTTCTATCTCGACGACGCCAAAGAGGTGCTTCGCGCGGGATCCGGCCTCATCGCCCACAGCGTGCGGGACCTGCCGATCGACGAAGAGTTCGTCGATCTCATGAAGGAGAACGACGTCTGCTACGTCCCCACTCTGGTGCGCGAGATCTCCACCTACATCTATTCCGACGTGCCCGAGTTCTTCGACGACCCGTTCTTCCTGAAGGACGCCGATCCCGCGGTGCTGGAGCAGCTCAAGGACCCGGCGCGCATGGAGCGGGTGGCGAACAGCAGATCGGCCCGGGGCTACCGCGAGCACTACCCCATCGCGATGGCGAACATGAAGGCGGTCGCCGACGCCGGGATCACGATCGCGTTCGGTACCGATACCGGGCCGCCGGGCCGCTTCCAGGGCTACTTCGAGCACATCGAGGCGGGAGAGATGGCCGAGGCCGGGCTCACCGCCGAGCAGATCCTGGTATCGGCGACGCGCGATGCGGCGGCCTGCCTCGACCTCGAAGGCGTCGGGACTCTCACCGCCGGCAACTGGGCCGACTTCATCGTGCTGAACGAGAGCCCGCTCGAGGACATCGCGAACCTCCGGACCATCGACCGGGTCGTCATCGCCGGGAACACCGTCCCCGGCAGCGCCTCCGAGTAGCCGGCGGGGTCCAGCGCCCCCGCGGGGCGGACGGAGGCTCGCCGGTCAGCCGCCAGCGGGCCGGCTCAGCCGGTGACGTCCGCCCCGCGGAACCACCTGCCCGCCTCGACCGCGGCGCGGCCCTCGCGTTCCAGCTTCAGGAGACCCGAGGTCAGCGCCGCCTCCGCCAACCGGCGAACCGGTCCCCGGGGCGGGACTTCACTCGTCGGATAGACCCGGAACCCGATGGCCTCGAGCGTCGCGGGCTCGGTGTCGAGAGCTTCGAGCAGGCTCTTTTCCCGGGCTTCCCGGTGCCGCACCTGGGCCCGGAGCAGATCGGCGCCCGCCACCACCGGCACCCCGTGGCCCGGATAGACGGTTCCGCGGCACTCGGCCGCGAGCCGTCGCAGGGATTCCATGTAGTGCCCGAGATCCCCGTCTTCGGGCGAGATGACGATGGACGACAGCGAGGACACCATGTCCCCCAGCACCATCGCCCCGTAGCGGCTCTCCACGAAGGCGAGGTGGCCCGGCGCGTGGCCCGGCACGAAACGCACCTCGAGCGTCCAGCCGGGCGATCCGTCAGGCGCCTCTCCCAGGTCCAGCGTGTCCCCCTCGGCAAGCGGTCTCATCCCACTCGGCGCCGGCGGAATCCGGGCGAACGTCTCCGGGTGCGCACCCACCGGGACTCCGTAGTGCGACGAGGCCGCCCCCACCGAGCCGATGTGGTCCGGGTGATGGTGGGTGACGAGAACCCCGGCCAGCCGGTCGCCGGGGCCAAGCAGCCGATCCACCATCCCGAACAGCATCGCCCGTTCGGCCGGCGCCTCGGCCGCGGGGTCCACCAGGTAACGGCGCGACGTTCCGATCAGCACCGCGTTCGTGTGCGTGGCCGGCGGCAGGGTCCGCGTCCGGCAGGGAATGACCGCGATGCCGGGGGAATAGCGAACTGCCGGCCGCAACCGTCCCTCTTCCCGGTTGCGGGCGCGAAAGACGCCATCGTCCGGGGACCACCGCTCCAGGAGGCCAATGATGGGCGGGGCGAGCGCCATCTCCCCGCCGCGCCAGCGGGTGAGCGCCGCCTCCGGGCTCAGCATCGCCTGGTCGACGATCTCGCCCGTCCAGACGGACGGCGCGGCGCCGTCAGGCAGCGGCAGCCGGTAAAAGCGCGTGTCGAAGCGATACGGCGCCGGCTCGGGGGTGGTGAGTTCCTCGACCTCGACAAAGCGCGACGCATCGATCCGCGCTTCGAACGACGCGAGGACCTCCCGGAGTCCGATCCTGCCCGCGAGCAGCCGCCTCCGCAGATCGTCCCGCTCGACCGAGGAGGAACTCCGTCCCGCCGTTCCGAGGAAGACCCCGGTCTCCTCGAAGACTTCGCGCACCCCGGCCGCGACGCGCGCCGCGGTTTCCGCATCCGGCGCGCCGCTCACGGGAATCTCCGAGTCCGCGGCGGACACCGTCCCCCCGGGGAAGGCCCACAGGTTTGCGAAGGCCCTGAGCCGCGGCGAACGCCGCACAAGCAGCACTTCCTCCCCGCGGGTGAGCATCACGGACACAGCCGGGCGCGGGGAAGATGCCATCGCGGGGAATTTAGTTGGCATCTGCTGCGAACATACCGGCGTGCACGCACCCGCCGGAATCCCGTTCGGGGGGCTGCTCGCGTCCGGACCGGACGCCGAGCGGGCTCCCGCCTCGCTGCTCGGCGTCAGGGACGCCACCCAGTCCACCTACCGGGACCGCTGCGCCGAGGCGCCGCCCGCCATTCGCGCGGCCTACGACGGGGCCTGCTACAACACGGTTTCGGAAACGGGCGTGGACTGCGCCGGCAGCGTCCGGGACCTCGGCGACCTGAGCCCGGAGGCCGGCAGCTTCCGGGATAACGCGGCCCGCTACTCCGCGGCGGTCGAGGCGGAACTGGCGGGGGGCCGGACGCCCTTCATCCTGGGCGGCGACCACGCGATCACCCCTGCCCTCGTGGCCGCCTGCGCCGGGCGGGGTCCCGTCCACGTGGTGCAGTGGGACGCCCATCCGGACATGTACCCCGACTTCGAGGGCAACCGAGACTCCCACGCGTGCGTCGCGGCGCGCCTGCTCGAGATGCCGCACGTGGCGACCATCACCCAGATCGGGATCCGCACCGAGACGGCGGTGCAGCGCGGGGTCCGGGAGTCGGCGGTCGGCCGGGTCACCCAGATCCCGGCGTGGGAGGCGGAGAAGTGTCCGGCTTTCCTGTCGCACCTCCCCGACGCCGCCGCGGTCTATCTCACCGTGGACATGGACGGGTTCGACCCGGCCTTCGCCCCGGCGGTGGCCCATCCCGTGCCGGCCGGCCTCTCCGGACGCGCCGGGCTCCAGCTCGTGAAGGAGATCGGCGCCACCGGACGCCGGCTCGTGGGGATGGACGTCGTGGAAGCCTGTCCCGACGACCGGGACAACCGCACGCTGATCCTCGCCGCCCGCCTCATCCACGAGGGGGTGGCGACCGTCCTGGCACGCCGCTGACGCGTCGGATTGCGCCGCCGGCGCCGTCAGGCCGAGGCGATCAGCGCCTCGATCTCGTCGTCGGTGAGCATCCGCCGCGCTTCCTTGGCGGCGCGGAAGATCCGGTGCTTCAACTCGTCGGTCGGTTCGTGCCCGTGTTGTTCCAGCCAGTAGATGACGTTCGAGAGGCCACTCATCGGGCCGACTTCCACTTTCTGGTGCAGGCCGTAGTCGCCGGCCGGGACTCCCGAGTAGACGCGGTCGGCGAGCCAGTCGTCCCCCTTCGCCATCGCCTTGATGATGGCAGCGGCGTGGACTCCGGTACCGGTCCGGAAGGCGTCCTTGCCGACGACGGGATAGCCGGCCGGGATGCGAGCCCCCGTTGCCTTGGAAACCGTGCGGCAGTAGTCCGCCAGATGCGTGAGGTCGTTGTCGATCCAACCGAGCAGCCGCAGGTTCACGAGCAACTGGTCCATGGGCGTGTTGCCGCAGCGTTCGCCGATTCCGATGGCCGTTCCGTGAACGCAGTCGGCGCCCGCCTCGATCGCGGTGAGGCTGTTCGGGACGGACAGTCCGCGATCCCGGTGCCCGTGCCAGTCGAGCTGCACCTCCTCCCCGGTGTCGGCGATCACCTCCCGGACGAACTGGAGGAGCCGCGTGACACCGTCGGGGGTGGCGTGCCCCACCGTGTCGCAGACGACGACGCGGCGGGCGCCGGACTCGATGGCGACCGTGTAGAGGCGGCGGACGCTCTCGGGCCGCGCCCGCGTGGTGTCCTCGGTCACGTACATCGGGGGCACGCCGTGGGCGACTGCCCACGTCACGGCCTTCTCCGTGTGCCGGAGCAGGAGATCGAGGTCCCAGTCCTCGGCGTACTGCCGGATCGGACTCGACCCGATGAACATCGCCACCTCGATCGGCATGCCGACCGCATCGGCCACCCGCGCGATCGGCTCGATGTCGGAGATCACGGTGCGCGCGGCGCAGTTCGGACGGATCTTCATCCGGTTGTCCACGATTTCCCGGGCGAGGTGGAGCACCTGCTCCTCGACGTGCGGGCCGGCGGCCGGGAGGCCGATGTCGGCCGAGTCGATGCCGAGCGACTCCATCAGGTGGAGCACCTCGGCCTTCCTCTCGAGCGTCGGGGATACGACCGACGGGCTCTGGAGCCCGTCGCGCAGCGTCTCGTCGTTCAGCTTGACCGGCTTCGGAGGAAACCAGGCGCGGGCGGGATCCGGCCGGTTCCAGTCGTAGATGAGGGCTTCGGTGGTGGGAACGTCGCCGTTCCCCGACGGAAATCGCGGCTCCCCCGGTTCGTCGAGGGGCCGGGTGGGATCAGCCATCGTGTTCGCTCCTCAACCTCCCGCGCCGAGACCCGGGATCGTCGCGCCGAGTGCGTGGAACCCGCTGTCCACGTGGAGCACCTCGCCGGTGATTCCGCGCGCGGCATCGGACAACAGGAACGCCGCGGCGTCCCCCACCTCCGTCGGATCGGTCCCGGCGCGGAGCGGCGCGTGTTCGCGGTAGTGCTCCACCATCTTGCCGATGCCCGAGACTCCGGAGGCGGCGAGCGTCTTCGCCGGACCGGCCGAGATGGCGTTGACCCGCACTCCCCGCGGACCGAGGTCGGACGCGAGATAGCGGACCGACGATTCGAGCGCCGCCTTCGCGACGCCCATCACGTTGTAGTGGGGTACGGCGCGCTCGCCCCCAAGGTAG
Source organism: Acidobacteriota bacterium (assembly GCA_009835985.1). Taxonomy (GTDB): domain Bacteria; phylum Acidobacteriota; class Vicinamibacteria; order Marinacidobacterales; family Marinacidobacteraceae; genus Marinacidobacterium. The sequence continues at coordinate 12,307 of VXWI01000118.1, forward strand.
CTGAGGGTGAGCGCCGCGCCGCCGCCATCCGCCTCGAGCAACGGGGCGAAATGACGCACGAGCGCGGTCAGCGAATAGACCGAGACGTCATGCGCGACCCGGAAGCCTTCGCGGGAAGTGGAAACGAAATCGCCCTCGAGGTCCTCGCGCAGGGCGTAGGCGACCGCGTGGACCACGAAGTCGAGCCCGCCGAAGTGCTCGCGAACGGTTTCGGCGGCGCTTGCGAGCTGCTCCTCGCTCGAGACGTCGAGCGGCAGGGTGAGCGTACCCGGGATCTGCGCCGCCAGCTTGTCCACGTTGCGCTGGAGCCGCTCGTTCTGGAAGCTGAGGGCGAGCGCCGCGCCCTCGCGCGCCGCGGAGCGGGCGATCCCCCACGCAAAGGAACGATGGTTCGCGACCCCGACGATCAGTCCTCGTTTCTTCTCAAGCAGCACTGCTTTTCAATTTAGCAGCCGGTAGCGAAACCCACGCGGCGTCGACGGGCGATGCATCCCGTCTGAACCGCGCCTCTAAGAGGCGCTCTGCGTTGCGTTTCGGTCGAAATACACCTGGTATTCCTCGCTCACGCGCCTTGTCAGACGGGCGCCTCGCCCATCTCGGCGCTCACGTGGGTTTCACCACCAGCTGCTCGCAATCACCCCGGCGGCTCCACCCGTGGCTGCCGCATCGGGATGGCGCCGCTCGCCTCCAGCCAGGCGGCCAACCGGAGGACGGCGAAATCCTGTCCGGGCCCCCCGACGAGCTGCGCCCCGAGCGGCATTCCCGGCGCGTCGAATCCGGCCGGGACCGAAAGGGCCGGAAGCCCGGTGAAGTTGAAGGGACCGACCAGGCGGATGAGCCCGGGACGGATGTCCTCCGCGGTCGCGAGCGGCTCCCCCGCTTCCGGGGCGCCGGCCGGGGTGGACGGCGCCACCAGGACGTCCACCTCCTCGAAGAGCCGCGCGAAGGCGTCCGCGACGAGGCGCCGGCCCCGGAGCGCGGCAACGAGATCGGTGGCCGACAGGAGCGTGCCCACCTCGAGGAGCCGCCGTACGTCCTCGCTGATGTCCTCCGGCCGGGCCGCCAACCGCTCCCGGTGGACCACCGCCGCTTCCGCGAAGGCGAGTACGTTGCGGCACACCCCGCCGAGCTCGACCTCCGGAACCCTCACTTCGACGCGCTCCGCGCCCAGCTGGACCAGAGCGTTCACGATGCCATCGGCCGCCTGACGGGTCTCCCGGATCAGATCGGTGTAGAAGAAATCGAGCGGGACCCCCACCCGCACCCCCGCGAGGGGGTTCGGACCCGTGGCGCGCGACGGCGCCGGAGCGGAAGACCAGCCCGAGAGAACCTCGAAGAGGAGGGCGATGTCGCCGACGCTCCGGGCGATGGGCCCGACGTGGTCCAGACTCCACGACAGCGGGGTCACGCCGGCCCGCGGGACGGCGCCGTAGGACGGCTTCAGGCCGACAACCCCGTTGAGCGACGCCGGGATCCGGATGGATCCCCCGGTGTCGGTCCCCACCGAGCCGTAGCCCATGCCGGTGGCCACCGCCACCGCGGACCCTGAGGACGACCCGCCCGGGATGCGCGCCGGATCGTGCGGGTTCCGGGTCCTTCCGAACGTCGGGTTGTCGCCGCTGACCCCGAATGCGAACTCCTGCAGGTTGTTCTTGCCGAGCAGGATGGCCCCGGCCTCGGCCAGGCGCTTCCAGGCGGGGGCGCTCCGGGTCGCCTCGTGCGGGAACTTCGATCCCGAGCTGGTGGTCATCCCGGCCACGTCGACGATGTCCTTGACGCTGAGGGGAATCCCGAGGAGGGGCCGTCCGCTTCCACCTCCCCGCCCCGCTCCCTCCGGTGACTCCGTCAGCCCCCGCGCCTCGGCGAGCGCCTCCTCTTCCCGAAGCCTCAGGAACGCGCCGAGGTGGCGTCCCGCCCGGGCGCGCTCGAGCGCCTCTTCGACCAGGTCCACCGCCGAGCGGCGCCCCGCGGCCAGGTCGGCGCGCGCGGCGGCGATCGTTCCCACCGCGGAACCTGCCGGCGCCGCCGGGATGCCGGTCGCCTTCCGGCCGCCCTTGCCCCGGAACGCGCGCGCCGCCAGCTCCCCGGCCGTCAGCGGCTCCGGGGGGTCCGGAAGCCCGGCCAACGCCCGGCTGACATCCTCGAGTTCCTTCCGGAGCGCGTCGGCCCGTCCCTCGGCGGCGCCCAGCCGGTCCGACATCCGCGTCCGCCCTACTTCGGTCCGCCGAGCACCCGCGCCGGCAAACGGAGCACCGCGCCCAGCAGCGAGAAGACACCGTCCACGGCGATGCCGAGCAGCCGGAAAGGCAGCAACAGCACCCAGACGATCGGATAGACCACAAGCGCCAGGAGCGCGAGCGGCCAGCAGACGATCAGGAGCAGGAGCCAGAGCAGGAAGGAAGCCATATCGGGAGACTACGTTTCACCGCCGGGCCCGGTTTCCCGCGCCGCCGCCAGCTCCTCCAGAGTGACCTCCCCGGCGGCGAGCCGCCGCAGCTCCTCCTCCC